>DATBEA010000413.1:0-10520 GCA_036276215.1 Usitatibacter sp. | reverse complement strand
GATCCTTCGGCACGCGCTCGAGATAGCCGCCTTGCTTCCAGTTGCCGGGCACCGGCTGCGTCGTCGGACGCTGCGACAGCGCGGCGAGCCCCTGGTCCGTCGAAGGGTAGAAGCCGTTGTCGAGGCGATAGAGCTTGAGCGCCTGGACGATCGCGCCGATGTCGGCCTTGGCCGCCACGCGCTTCGCCTCGTCGGGGCGGTCCATGATGCGCGGCACGACGATGGCCGCGAGGATGCCGAGGATCGCCACGACGACGAGAACCTCGATGAGGGTGAAGCCGCTGTTTCGTTTCACGCTACTTCCCGATGAGCGAGTTGAGCTGGAAGATCGGCAGCAGGATCGCCAGCACGATCACGAGGACCACGCCGCCCATGGCGAGGATCATCACCGGCTCGAAGAGCGCGGCGAAGGCCTGCAGGCGCGTGGCGATGTCGTTCTGCTGCGTGCGCGCGGCGCGCTCGAGCGCCTCGTCGAGGCGCCCGCTCGTCTCGCCGCTCGCAATGAGGTGCACCATCACCGGCGGGAAGGCCTGGGTCGCGCCGAGCGCGCGGGCGAGCGGCATGCCTTCGCGCACGCCGCGTGCCGCGGTGGTGAGCGCATCGCGCATCGGCACGAGCGTCATCACGCCGGTTCCCGCGTCGAGCGCCTGGAGGATCGGCACGCGGCTGCCCACGAGGATCGCGAGCGTGGCGGCAAGGCGCGCCGCATCCAGGTAGCGCAGCACCCGCCCGACGACGGGAGCGCGCCAGGCGAAGCGATGCAGCGCGGCGCGCGAGGCCGGCCGCTTCAGGGCCACGCGAAGCGCGGCGCCCAGGGCGATGGCCACGACGATCCAGAGGATCCAGGTCGCCTGGAGGAATCCCGAGAGCGCGATCAGCATGCGCGTGA
This sequence comes from Usitatibacter sp., assembly GCA_036276215.1. Classification (GTDB taxonomy): domain Bacteria; phylum Pseudomonadota; class Gammaproteobacteria; order Burkholderiales; family Usitatibacteraceae; genus Usitatibacter. The sequence goes on along the minus strand of DATBEA010000413.1, from coordinate 9,631 downwards.
GCAGCGGCAACTGCGCGCGCGCGTGCTCGAACACCTGGACCACCTGGGGAAGCACGTAGATGAGGAGCGCGCCCACCACGCCGAGCGCCACGCACATCACGATGACCGGGTAGATGAGCGCGAGCGACAGGCGCGCCCGAAGCTGCGCCCTTTCCTCGAGGTAGTCCGAGAGGCGGGAGAGCACGCGCGGAAGCTGCCCCGAGGACTCGCCCGCGGCCACCAGCGTGCGGTAGAGCTCGGGAAAGACGTTGGGGAACGAGGCGAGAGCCTTGGCGACGGTGTTTCCCGCGAGCACCTCGCCGCGCAGCGCCGCGAGGACCTGGCGCGAGCGCTCGGTCTCGGCCTGCTCGATCAGCGCGTTGAATGCCTGCTCGACGGTGAGGCCCGCTTCCAGGAGGGAGGCGAGGCCGCGCGTGAGCTGCGTGACCTGGGCGCCCGAAAGCGACACGGGGCGAAGGCGCGAGCCCGCGGAAGCGTCGTTGGCGGCGATGACCTCTACGCGGTAGGGCGTGAGCCCCTGGTCTCGCAGGCTCGCGCGCGCCTGGCGCGCGCTGTCGGCTTCGAGGACGCCCTTGTGGAGCTTGCCCTCGACGCTATAGGCCTGGTACCTGAATCCCGGCATGTCGCTGTCTCGATCCCGAGGTCTATCTCAAGTCCGGGTGACGCGCAGCACTTCGTCGAGGGAGGTCACGCCGTCGCGAACCCAGCGAAGGCCGTCGTCGCGAAGGCGCGTCATGCCCGAGCGCACCGCGTGCTCGCGAAGCTCGCTCTCGGCGGACGAGTCGTGGATCCGATGGCGCAGCGCGTCGTCGGTCACGAGCAGCTCGTAGATCCCGGTGCGCCCGCGATAGCCGGAGAAGTTGCAGGCGCCGCAGCCCACCGCGCGGTAGAGGCGCTCGGGCGCGGACTTCCCGAACACGGTTCGCTCGGCGGCATCCGGCTCGTAGGGGGTCTTGCACTCGGCGCAGAGCTTGCGCACCAGGCGCTGCGCGAGCACCCCGTTTAGCGTCGAGGCGAGCAGGTACGGCTCGATCCCCATGTCGATGAGGCGGGTGACCGCGCCGGGGGCGTCGTTGGTATGGAGCGTGGCGAGCACCAGGTGGCCCGTGAGGGATGCCTGCACCGCGATCTGCGCGGTCTCCAGGTCGCGGATCTCGCCGATCATCACCACGTCCGGGTCCTGGCGCAGGATCGCGCGCAGCGCCCGCGCGAAGGTCATCTCGATGCGCGGGTTCACCTGGGTCTGGCCCACGCCGTCCAGCTCGTACTCGATCGGGTCCTCGACCGTGAGGATGTTGCGGGTCTTGCGGTCCAGGCGCGAGAGGGCCGAGTAGAGCGTCGTGGTCTTTCCCGAGCCCGTGGGTCCGGTCACGAGGAAGATCCCGTGCGGCTCGTTGATCAGCGCGTCGATGCGCTCGCGCGCGGCGGCGTTCATGCCCAGCGCGTCGAGGGTGAGGCGCCCGGCCTGCTTGTCGAGCAGGCGCAGCACCACGCGCTCGCCGCTGCCCGTGGGGATCGTGGACACGCGCACGTCGATGGGCCGCCCGGCGATGCGAAGCGCGATGCGCCCGTCCTGGGGCAGGCGCTTCTCGGCGATGTCGAGCGAGGCCATCACCTTGATGCGCGAGACCATCGCGGGGTGCAGGCCGCGGCGCGGCTCCACCACGTCGCGAAGCGCGCCGTCCACGCGGTAGCGCACCAGCGCCCGCGACTCGAAGATCTCCAGGTGCACGTCGGATGCGCCCTCGCGCACGGCCTGGGTGAGGAGCGCGTTGATGAGGCGGATGATGGGCGCGTCGTTCTCGGCCTCGAGGAGGTCGGCCACCTCGGGCAGCTGCTCGGTGAGCTTGGCCAGGTCCACCGACTCGCCGATGTCCTCGACGATCGTCTCGGCGGCGTTGGGCTCGCGCGTGTAGGCGAGCGCCAGGCACTGCTCGAATTCCTGCGCGCCCAGCATGACCTCGCGAAGCGGCTTGCCGGCGATGCGGCGCACCTCGGCGAGCGTCGCCGCCTGCAGGTTGGGCCCGATCCACACCTCGAGGGCGCCGGCCACCACGCGCGCCGCGAGCACCCCCTTCGCCTTCGCGAAGGAATAGGGCAGCAGCCGGACGGTCGCGGGGTCGAGGTCCTGGGGGTTCACGGTGCGCTCGAGGGGTGCCGTCATCACTTTCCGATCAATTGCTTGTCGTGCATCTCGGGCAGCGGCGGGAGCTGGGTCGTGGGCTCGGCGGGCAGCACCAGGTCGCGCGGCAGGTCCATCGTGCGCTGCAGGTTCCGAATGTACTCGTACCGGTCGGCCGTGAGCGGCGCCGCGGCCTCGGAATTCTTCAGCACCATCGGGCGCAGGAACACCATGAGGTTCGTGCGCCGGTGCGAGCGCGACTGGTAGCGGAAGAGCGCGCCCAGGTACGGGATGTCGCCCAGGAACGGCACCTTGTCGATGTTGAGCTCCTTGTCGTCCTGGATGAGCCCGCCCAGCACCACGATCTGCCCGTCGTCGGCGAGCACCGTGGTCTCGAGCGAGCGCTTGTTGGTGATGATGTCGGCGGACTGCACGAGCGTCTTGTCGTTGGTGACCGAGGAGACTTCCTCGAAGATCGCGAGCTTCACGGTGCCCGCCTCGGTGATCTGCGGGCGCACGCGCAGCGTGATGCCGATGTCCTTGCGCTCGATCGTCTGGAACGGGTTCGTGGAGGCGCTGGCGCTCGTGGTGAAGCTGCCGGTGATGAAGGGCACGTTCTGGCCCACGAGCAGCTTCGCCTCCTCGTTGTCGAGGGTGAGGATGTTGGGCGTGGAGAGCACGTTCGAGTTGCTGTCGCCCTCGAAGGCGCGCGCGAGGAGCGCCAGGTTCGAGATCTTCACGATGGTGCCGTCGGGCTGCGTCACGTTGATCGTGCCGTTCACGACGCCCAGGTTCAGGCCCGGCCCCAGCGTGGAGAGCCCCGCGAGCGTGCCGGCGAGAGCGCTGGAAAGCGCCCCCGTCGCCCCGAGGATGTTGGTGCTCGTGAAGCCCCCGGAGGCGGTCGAGAAGTTGGTCCCGCCGATCACGCCGCGGTTGTTGCTCGTGAGGTTCGACAGGCCCTGCCACTGCACGCCGAATTCCGACGCCTTGCCGAGCGTGAGCTCGACCACGAGGGCCTCGACATAGACCTGGGCGCGGCGCTCGTCCAGCTTGTCGATCACGGCGCGCAGGTTGCGGTACACGGGCTCGGGCGCGGTGATGATGAGCGAGTTGGTGGGCTGGTAGGCCTGGATGGTCGACGCGGGCGGGGCGGTGCCGCCCACCGAGGACGAGGTATTGGTGGTGGTCGCGGGCGTGGTTCCCGTGGGCGCGCCCGCCGGCGTGAACTGGGAGGTCGTGCTGGTGGTGCGCGAGGCGCTTTCGCCCGAGAGGAGTGCCCGCAGCGTCTCGGCGATCTTGGGCGCCTCGGCGTTGCGCAGCGGCACCACGAAGATGTTGCCCGCGCCGGCGCCGGGCGTGTCGAGACCCGCGGCGAGCGTCCTGATCCGCGAGATGAGCGCCGGGTTGTCGCCGCGCACGATGAGCGAGTTGGTGCGCGGATCCACGGCGATGGCGGCCTTGGCGGGCGAGCCCGGCGCCGTGGGCGAGGCGCTCGTCTCCGGCACGACGCGCTGGATGATGCCGGCGATGTCGATGGCGGACGCGTTCTGCAGGCGGATCACCTGGACGTCGCCCGCCACCGGCTGGTCGATGGAACGGATGATCTCGCCGATGCGCCGGACGTTGGTCGCGTAGTCGGTGATGACGATCGCGTTGTTGTTGGGATAGGCGGCGATGAAGTTGTTGGCCGTGACGAGCGGGCGCAGCACCGGCACCAGCTGCACGGCGGACTCGTTCTGGAGCATGAAGACCTGGGTCACGATGCGGTCGCCCGGAACGCGCGCCGCCTGCTCGCCCACGGGGCCCGCGCTCGTCTTGGCTTCCGCCTCGGGCACGATCTTCACGAAGCCGCCGTCTTCCACGGCCGCGTAGCCCTGCACGCGCAGCGCCGAGAGGAAGATCTGGTAGAGGAGGTCGCGCGACACGGGGCGCTCGCTCACGATGTTCACCGTGCCCGTCACGCGCGGGTCGAGGATGAAATTGCGGCCCGTCCACTGGCCCACCGTCTTGATCACGGACTGGATGTCCGCGTTCACGAAATTGACGGTGATCTTCTCGTCGCCGTCGGCGTTGGCGATGCCCCCGGACGGGGACGGGGTCGCGGGAGCCGCCGCCGGCGCCTGGGCAAACGCGGCCGAGGCCATCATCAGGCCCAAACACGTGAGCGCGCGCGGGACACTTCGAAACATTGTCACGTTTTGGTGCTTCCGCATTGATTTATCGAGCATTGTACGGCTAAAAGATGGGGAAACCGTGAATTTACAAACCGGGGTCAGACCCCATTTTCTGAATCGGGGACAGACCACGTTTTCCCAGGCGCCTTGCTGACCGGCCTGCGCCGTCAGCGAAAACGTGGTCTGTCCCCGATTACATTTTTCCGCCCCGCGGAAAATGGGGTCTGACCCCTTTATGGCTGGATGGCGTAGGTGAGCTGGACGGTGGTGGCGCCGCGCTGGACCTCGGCCTGGATCGCGGAGGTGGTGGCGAACTGGGTGTAGAGGCGCGCGAGGTCGCCGGTGGAGGCGACCGCCTGGCCGTTCACCTTCTTGATGACGTCGCCGCGCTGCAGGCCCAGCTTCTGGGCGAGGCTGCCGTTGGGCGCGGCCTCCATGCGCACGCCACCGCCCGGCGGCATGCCGATCTGCCCGAGGTAGCCCAGCTGGTTCGGGTCGCGCAGGGCCTGGTCGAGCTCGCGGCGCGAGAGGCTGTAGTTGTTCGCGCCCGAATGCGCCACGTTGAGCTTGAACCCCGGCACGCGCCCCGCGGCCGCGGCCTTGGTGCCCGCCCTCGGCGCCTCCAGGTCGATGCGGCTTCGCGCCCCGCCGCGCGAGACCACCACGTGGTCGGGGTCCACCTCGACCAGCTTCACGCCCGGGGTGATGTCGCGGTTCACGAAGACGGCGATGTCGCGCCCGGTCCCCGTGGAGAAGATCGCCGAGGCGATGGGTCCGCCGTCGGGCGCGATCACGCCCTTCAGCTTGAGGCCCAGCGAATCGACGACGGGATTCTCGGCAGGCGCCGCCGCACCGAAGAGCCTCGCGATGGCCGCGAGGTCCACGGGCCGCGAAGCGTCGGGGGCAGCCGTGCGCGGCGCCGGCGCGATGAACACCCACGTCCAGTGCGCGAGCTGCCACGCGAGCACGAGCGTGAGCGCCACGGTCACCGCCGTGCCGAGCAGGGCCGCGCCGCGAGCCTCGGTATCGGGAGTGATCGCCGCCATTCGCGCAATGGTATCGCGCTAGCGCCCGGGTGCGCGGGCGAGGTCGATGTCGACGAACCGCCACGGCTCGTGCGTGAAGGGATGCTTCTTGTAGTTCAGCAGCCAGGGCTGCATGAGGATGTTCTGCGCCTTGAACGTCTCCACCATCCACGGCACGTATACGAGGATCAGCTTCACCATCCGGTCGTAGAGCGCGAAGCGCTCGGGCCCGTAGGGCAGGCGCCGCGCGCGCTCGTAGAGCGCGTCGTATTCGGGAAGGTCGAACATCGAGTAGTTGGCTTGCCCGAGCGTCGCGTGCGTGAAGAGCTGCAGGAAGTTCTCGCCGTCGGGATAGTCGGCGATCCACCCGTAGCTCATGGACTCCACCTTGCCCACGCGCGCCTCGCCGCGCAGCTCCGGCATTTTCGCCACCTTGTCGAAGGCCACGCGGATGCCGATGTCGTCCATGGACTTCTTCCAGAGCTCGTTCCTCTGGCGCTCGCGCACCGTGGGCACCGAGGCGTGCTGGAGCACGAGCGGCGAGCCGTCGGGGTTCTCTCGGTAGCCGTCGCCGTCGCGGTCGACGAACCCGAACATGTCGAGGAGCGCCTTCGCCTTCGCCGGGTTGTACTCGAGCGTGGGGCTCACGAAGCGCGGCTCGGCCCCCGCCACCGAGGGCGGCAGCGGCGTCTGGGCGCGCGTCGACTGGTGCTTGTCGAGGATCGCGATCTCCTCGTCGATGCGAAAGGCCATCGAGATCGCGCGGCGCAGCGCGATGCGCTCGGGCGTGTAGCCGCCGACCGGATTCACCTTGCCGCCGATGGTTTCCTGCATGTTGAACGTCGTGTACGTGACGTAGGCGATCTCGTCGGGCGTCACCCGCACGCCCCGCTTCGCGAGGTTGGGCGCGAGCTTCCCGCCCGGGAGCGCGATGTCGGCGTACTCCTCGGGCAGCGGCCGGATGTAGTCGTGCTCGCCGTTCAGGAACGCAAGCCAGCGCGGCTGCGCCTCGTCGATCACGTAGATCTCGATCCGCCCCACGATCGGGATGCGTTGCCCCTTCAGGCGGGCGAGGATTTCCTTCGAGTAGGCGTCGTCCGCGCCCTCGCTCTCGAAGTAGTCCTCGCGGTAGCCGGGGTTGGCCTCGAGCGCGAGGCGCGAGCCCGGCACCCATTCCTTGAGGATGTAGGGGCCGGTTCCCACGGGATGGCGCGCGAAGTCCACGAGGCCGTAGCGCTCGCGCACCTCGCGAGCCACGGCCGCGGTGGCGGGAAGCGCCAGCACATAGGGAAAGCCGAAGTCGGTGCTCTCCAGCTCGATGCGCAGCGTGTAGCGGTCCAGCGCACGCAGTCCCTCGAGCGGGCGGTCGTAGTCGAGCGGCTTGCCGTGCCTCGCGTCCTCGACCCACTTCGCCGCGCCCTTGATCTTGCCTTCCACGAGGAAGCGCCATTGGCTGTTCAGCGCAGGGTCGAAGAGGCGCTCGATCGAGTAGACGTAGTCCTTCGCGGTGAGCTCGCGCTTCTTCCCGCCGAAGGCCGGGTCGGGCGTGAAGTAGATGCCCGGCTTCACGTGCAGGACGAAGACCCGCCCGTCGCCGCTCACCTCCGGAAGGGACGAGGCGGCGCGGGGCTTAAGCTTCGCCGGCCGCGCCAGGTAGTCGTATTCGAGGAGCGAATCGAAGATGTTGTCGTTGATCGCGCCGCTCGCCTCGTCGCTCTCGGCCTGGGGGTCGAGCTTGCTCTCGGCGCTGGGGTAGGCGCACCTCACGACCTTGCGCGGGTCGGCCGCCTGCGCCGCGACGACGAGCAGCGCGGCGAGGCATGCGGCGATGCGAAGCACGGTCAGTGCAGCGTGTGCGGCGTGGGTGCGGGCTCTTCGCGGCGCGGCGCGGCCGCTTCGGGCGCCGCGTTGGCGTGGTGCACCGCAAGGCGCCACCCGGTCTCGCCCAGCACGTAGACGTTGGTGGCGAAGACGGAGCTCACGCGCGCGGGCTCCCCGGTCGGGGCGACCAGCTCGACCACGTTGTGCACGGCGAGGGCCTGGCCGTCGAAGGTGCGCTGCTCCGTGGTGCGCACGCGAAGGCGGGCGCCGCCCGCGAAGACCTGCGTCCAGCTCTCGCGCACCGCGTCGAAGCCCACCAGCCGCGGCCCCGACGGGTGGATGCAGACGATGTCGTCGGTCTCGGCCCACACCGCCATCATCGCCGCGACGTCGCCGCGCTCGAACGCGTCGTAGAACGCGGTCTCGGCGTCGTCGGGCGTGGGAAAGAGCTTGCTGCGTGGACGGGGCATCGTAGTCGGGGTTGCGCGCGAGCGAATGATAGCAAAGGCATAATGTTTGCCCGGATTCCGCGGACTGCCCCCAGGACCTGCCATGGCCAAATTCTTCGTGAACGGCGACCTCGTCGATTTTCGCGGCGCCCCCGACACGCCCCTTCTCTGGGCCCTTCGGGACCAGCTGAACCTCACCGGCACCAAGTTCGGATGCGGCATGGCGCTCTGCGGCGCGTGCACCGTGCACCTGGACGGCCAGCCGATCCGCTCGTGCGTGACCCCGGTGTCCTCGATCGAGGGCAAGCGCGTGATCACCATCGAGGGCGTGGCCGCCACCTCGCAAGGCGCCACGGCGCGTGCCGTGAGGGCGGCCTGGGTGGACAAGGACGTCGTGCAGTGCGGCTACTGCCAGTCGGGGCAGATCATGTCGGCCGTGGCGCTGCTGCAGAAGAACCACAACCCGAGCGACGCCGACATCGACGCCGCCATGAGCGGCAACATCTGCCGTTGCGGCACCTACCAGCGCATCCGCGAGGCGATCCACACCGCCGCCGCGTCGCTGAAGAAAGCCTAGGAGACGCGCCATGAGAAATCCCTCCCGCCGCCGTTTCCTCCGGAGCTCCGCCGCGCTCGCCGGCGGCCTCGTCATCGCCTTCTGGCTGCCCGAAGGCACGCGCAATGCCCGCGCCCAGGCGCCGCAAGCGCCGAAGATCCCGCCCAACGCCTTCCTGCGCATCGGCACCGACGGCTCGGTCACGGTGGTGGTGAAGCACCTCGAGTTCGGCCAAGGCGTGACCACCTCGCTCCCCATGATCCTCGCCGAGGAGCTCGATTGCGATTGGTCCAGGGTGCGATACGAGCTCGCCCCCGCGGCGCCCGAGTACGCGCACACCGCCTTCGGCGTGCAGATGACCGGCGGCTCCTCGTCGGTGTGGAATTCGTTCGACCAGCTGCGCACCGCCGGCGCGCAGGCCCGCATGATGCTCGTGCAGGCGGCCGCCGGCCAGTGGAAGGTGAAGCCCTCCGACGTGCACGCGAAGAACGGCTTCGTGCTCGGTCCCGGCGGCAAGAAGCTTTCCTACGGCCAGCTCTCCACGGCCGCGGCCAAGCTGCCGGTGCCGGAGAGCGTGGCGCTCAAGGATGCGAAGGACTACAGGCTCATCGGAAAGCCCACGCGGCGCATCGATTCGGCGGAGAAGACCGACGGGCGTGCCAAGTTCGGGCTGGACGTGCAACGCAAGGACCTGCACGTGGCGGTGGTCGCGCGCCCGCCCGTTTTCGGCGGCCTCGTGAAAGGCATGAACGCCGAGAAGGTGAAGGCCGTGCCGGGCGTCACGCACGTGGTGGAGCTCGCCAATGGCGTGGCGGTGGTCGGCACGAATTTCTGGTCGGCGAAGAAGGGCCGCGACGCCCTCGAGGTCGAATGGGACCTGGGCCCGGGCGCCAAGCTCGACACGCAAGCGCTTTTCGCCGCGTTCTCCGAGACCGCCAAGACGCCGGGCCCGCTCGCCCACAAGGCGAACAACCCCGAGGCGATGAAGTCCGCGGCGAAGACCGTGGTCGCCGAGTACCGGGTGCCGTACCTCGCCCATGCACCAATGGAGCCCCTCAATTGCACGGTCGAGGTGCAGGGGGAGAGCGCACAGGTCTGGGTCGGCTCCCAATTCCAGGGCGTGGACCAGCCGGCCGCGGCCAAGGCGCTGCACCTCAAGCCCGAGAACGTGAAGCTCACCACGATGCTCGCCGGCGGCGGATTCGGGCGCCGCGCCAATCCCGTATCCGACTATGTCATCGAGGCCTGCGAGGTCGCCCGCAAGGCGAAGGTGCCGGTCAAGGTCATCTGGACGCGCGAGGACGACATCCGCGGCGGCTTCTACCGGCCGATGTACGTGCACCGGGTGGAAGTGGGGCTCGACGCGGGGAACAAGGTCATCGCCTGGAACCACGCGATCGTGGGCCCCTCCATCCTGCACGGCACGCCCTTCGAGCCGATGCTGGTGAAGGACGGCTTCGACTCCACCACGGTCGAGGGCGTGG
>DATBEA010000412.1:0-8591 GCA_036276215.1 Usitatibacter sp. | reverse complement strand
TCATGGCCTCGCAGCGCTTCGTCGCGCAGAACGAGAAGCTGCAGGAGACGCTGCGCGAGAACGAGGCGCAGCTGCGCCACCTGATCGAGTCGGCGCCGATGCCGCTCGTGATCGTGCGCGCGGGCGACCAGCAGCTGCTCTATGCCAACGAGCGTGCGCTGCAGCAGTTCTCGCTCTCGGCCGACGCGCTCGAGGGACGCTCGCTCGCCGACTTCCACGTCGATCCCAACATCCGCGCGGCGCGGCCCGAGGCGCTCTCGCGGCACGGCTCGGTGCGCGACTACGAGGTGCACCTCAAGGACTTCACCGGGCGGCAGTTCTGGCTCCTCATGTCGGCGCAGCCCATCCGCTACGGAGGCTCGGTGGCACTCCTCGTGGCGCTCGCCAACATCGACGAGAGGAAGCGCATGCAGGAGGACATGCGGCGCAAGGCGATGCAGGACCAGTTGACGGGCCTGCCCAACCGCACGATGTTCCTCGAGTCGCTCGACCGCGCGGTGCGCAAGGGGCGGCGGCGCCAGGATCGCTTCTCCGTGCTCTTCGTGGACCTGGACCACTTCAAGGAAGTGAACGACACCCTGGGCCACGCCGCGGGCGACCAGCTGCTGCAGGCGGTGGCCGAGAGGCTCAAGTCGGCGGTGCGCCAGAGCGACCTCGTGGCGCGCATGGGCGGCGACGAGTTCGTGGTGCTGGTGGAGGACCACCGCGGCCCCGAGGAAGTGATGATCGTCGCGCAGAAGATCCTCACGCTCCTCGAGCGCCCGGTGCTCATCGACTGGCGCGAGGTGAAGGTCTCGGGCAGCGTCGGCATCTCGAGCTTCCCGGAGGACGGCGACGACCTCGAGAGCCTCATGAAGCGCGCCGACACCGCGATGTACCAGGCGAAGGAGCGCGGCCGCAACAATTTCCAGTTCTACTCCGCGGAGCTGAACCGCATGACGGTGCAGCGCGCCGAGCTCGAGAAGCGCGTTCGCACCGCGCTCGACAAGCAGGAGTTCTTCCTCGAGTACCAGCCCGAGGTGTCGCTCGCCACGGGGCGCGTCGAATCGGTGGAGGCGCTCATCCGCTGGAAGGATTCGCAGTCGGGGACGGTGCTGCCGGCGGACTTCCTGCCCTCGGCCGAGGAGAACGGCACGATCATCGCGATCGGCGAGTGGGTGCTCGACCGCGCGCTCGCGGACCTCGCGTCGTGGCGCGACCGCGGGCTCGGAATATCGGTCTCGATCAACGTCTCGGGGCGGCAGCTGCAGCAGTCCGATTTCGCGGCGTGCGTCGAGCGCGCCATACGCGCTCACAACGTGCCGCCAAAGTCCGTGCGCCTCGAGATCCCCGAGACCGCCCTCATGGTCGAGTCGGAGAAGATCGACCGGGTGGTGCGCGCCCTGCACGAGATCGGGGTGCAGGTCGCGATCGACAACTTCGGCACCGGCTATTCGTCGCTGGGCCTCGTGCGCGGCTTCGCGGTCAACGCCGTGAAGATCGACCGCTCGCTCGTCTCCAGCTGCGAGAACAAGCGCGAATGCGCCGCGATCGTCGAGGCCGTGGGCGCCATGGCGCGAAGCCTCGGCATCACCGTGGTCGCCTCGGGCGTCGAGAGCGAGGACGAAAAGCGCATGGTCGCCTCGCTCGGCTGCGACCGCGCCCAGGGCATGTACATCGGCGAGCCTCGCGACTGGTCCTCGGTCGCCACCGCCCGCCCGGCCGTCTCCGTCCCCGCGGATTAAAGGGGTCAGACCCCTTTTTCTGCCCCGTGGAAAAAGGGGTCTGACCCCTTTTTAGAGGGCGGCGATGACCATTGCGGTGGCCGCGGTCACGCGGCGCGCGTAGTCGATGTGCAGGAACTCGTTGGGCCCGTGGGCGTTCGACTTGGGGCCGAGCACGCCGGTCACGAGGAGCTGCGCGTCGGGAAACTTCTCGTTCAGCATGCTCATGAAGGGGATCGTGCCGCCCTCGCCCATGAACGCCGCGGGCTTGCCGAAAAGGGAGCCCGACGCGTCGTCCAGGGCGCGGGCAAGCCAGCTTGCAGTGGCCGGGGCGTTCCAGCCCGTCGCCGAGGAATCCGCCGCGAACGCCGACGCGGCGCCGTAGGGCACATCCTTCTCCAGCCGCTCCTTGAGCGCGCGCGCCGCACGCTCTCCATTCACGAGCGGCGGGATGCGAAGCGAGAGCTTGAGCGACGTGTACGGGCGCTGGACATTGCCCGCGGAAGCGAGGGGCGGAAGGCCGTCCGCGCCGGTGACGGCGAGCGCCGCGCGCCAGGTGCGATTCAGGATCAGCTCCACCGGATCGTCGCTCACGGGCCGCGCGAAGAGGCGCGAGGTCCCATCCTCGGCGCAGCAGCTTGCCCACGGAAAGCGCGTCCAGAGCGAATCGCCCAGGATCGCCGCCGCCTGCTTCGCCTGCTCGAGGCGCTCGGCGGGCACCTCGCACGCGAACTCCGATCCCTTCACCTCGCCGGTGCGCGAATCGTCGATGCGGTCGAGGAGCTCGCGCGCGATGCGAAACGAAGACGGCACCACGCCGCCGGCATCGCCCGAATGCACGCCCTCGGTGAGGATGTCCACGCGCAGCGTGCCGTTCACGAGGCCGCGCAGGCTCGTCGTGGCCCAGAGCTGGTCGTAATTGCCCGCGCCCGAATCGAGCGCGATCACGAGGCCCACGTCGCCCATGCGCGGCGCGAGCGCGTCCAGGTACGCGGGAAGGTCGTAGCTGCCGCTCTCCTCGCAGGTCTCGATCACGCCCACGCAACGCGGCCGCGGCACGCCTTCGGCATCCAGCGCGCGGATCGCGGCGAGCGAGGCGTAGAACGCATATCCGTCGTCGGCCCCGCCGCGGCCGTAGAGCTTTCCCTCCTCGATGACGGGCGTCCACGGGCCGAAGCCCTGGCGCCAGCCGGTCATCTCCGGCTGCTTGTCCAGGTGGCCGTAGAGCACGACCGTCTTGCCGGACGCATCGCGCCCGCGCGCGGGCACGTCGAAGAAGAGCACCGGGGTGCGCCCTTCGAGGCGGATCACTTCCAGCGCGAGCCCCTGGATCTCCTGGCGCTCGGCCCAGGCGCGTGCGGCGGCGACGACCGCGTCGAGATGGCCATGGGCGCGCCATTCGGGGTCGAAATGCGGCGACTTCGCCGGAACGCGCACGTATTCGACAAGGCGGGCGACGATGTCGTCGTCCCAGTGGCGGGCGATGCGCGCGGCGAGCCGCGACGCGTCGTACGGGATCGGGGAAAGCGGTTGGCGAGCGGTCATGGAGGCCATTTTAGTATGCTCCCCGCATGGCGATTCCCTGGTTCTACATTTTCCTGGCCTCGTACGTCGTCTGGGTGGTCCTCGCCTGCGCGACGCTGCTCCTCGAGCGGCGCTCGCCCACGGCGACCCTCGCCTGGATCTTCGCCTTCATCGCGATCCCCGTCCTTTCGGGCCTGTACTACATGGTCTTCGGGCCGCGCCGCCTCACGAGGAAGCGCCGCCGCTACGAGAAGGCGCGCCATGCGCTGCGCCGCGCCTCGCGCGGAGAGGCTCCGCCGCGCCCCGAGCTCGCGCGCGATGCCGCCGCGCTCGCCGCCGTGGGCAAGCGCCTGGAGCAGGGCGAGCCGACCTTCGCCACCGCGGTGCACCTCCTCGACGACGGCGACGCGTGCATGAAATCGCTCGACGAGGCGATCGCGGCCGCGCGCCACCACGTCCACATGGAGTACTACATCTGGGAGCCCGACCAGGTCGGCACGCACTTCCGCGACGTGCTCGCGGAAGCGGCCCGGCGCGGCGTCGAAGTGCGCGTGATCTACGACGACGTGGGCTCGCCGCACGTGAGCCGTGCCTTCTGGGCGCCGCTGCGGGCCGCGGGCGGGGAGGTGCGCGCGTTCAACCGCGTGCGCCTCAACATGAGCAGCATCCACTTCGCCAACTTCCGCACCCATCGCAAGATCGCGATCGTGGACGGCCTGGTGGGATTCCTCGGCGGCATCAACATGCACGATCCGGCCTCCGCCACGCGCTCCGGCAAGGATGCCTGGCGCGACGAGCACGTGCGCATCGAAGGCGAGCCCGTGCACCGCATCCAGCGCCTCTTCCTCGAGAGCTGGAACTATTGCGGCGGCGCCTTCCGCCTCACCGCGGGGAACGTGGAGCGCTATTTCCCGGCGGCCGCCGCGGGCAAGGGCGTGCCCGTGCAGATCCTCGATTCCGGGCCCGACGACACCAACGCGCCCATGCACGCCTACTTCCTCGCCGCGCTTTCCACCGCGCGGACCCGCGTGCTCATCGAGACGCCCTACCTCATCCCCGACGAGCCCCTCGAGACGGCGCTGCGCATCGCGGAGCTCCGCGGCGTGGACGTGCAGGTGATCGTGCCCAGGCGCGGCGATTCGTGGCTGGTGACGGCGGCCTCGCGCACCTACTGCGAGTCGCTTCGCAAGGCGGGCATCAAGGTTTACGAATACGGCCCGCCCATGCTGCACGCCAAGACCATGGTCATCGACGACACCGTGGCGATCGTGGGCACGGCCAACCTCGACAACCGCAGCTTCCGCCTGAATTTCGAGATCGCGGGTGCCTTCTACGACCAGGCGTTCATCGACAAGCTCGTCGCGCGCTTCGAGGCCGATCGCCACGCCTCGCGCGCCTTCGGCACCAAGCGCAAGCCCGAGAAGCTGCAGGTGCTGCTGGAATCGATCGCGAGACTCACCTCGCCGGTGCTCTAGCCCCCTAGCGGATCACCACCGGCCGCGGATAGGCCGCCACCGACACGTGGCCATCGCGGTCGTAGGCCTGCACCCCGAACTGGTAGTCGTCCTTCAGCACGTCGGGCAGCGTCGCGCGCGTGACGTTGCCCACGTCGCGCGAATGCTGCCAGTCGGCCGCGGTGGTCTCGCGCCAGACGATCCGGTAACCGGCGACGTCGGGCTCGGGGTTGGCCTTCCAGCGGATGTTCGTCTCGGCCTCGTACGCGCGCACCTCCATCTCGACCGCCTTGGGCGTCGAGGGGGCGAGCGCCAGCGCCGCCAGCGCCGCGCCGTTCACGCGCGCGACCTGGGCCACGTAGGTGAAATCGACGAACTCGGGAAGGTCGCCGTACTGGACGCCCTTCTCCACGCGCACGTCCTGGTGCTGGTGGTTCCAGTTCTCGTTGGGCTCCGTGAAGCGCACCGCCGGATAGCCCTGCTCGAGGAAGGAGAAGTGGTCGCCGCCCCGCAGGTAGCGGTCGCGCCGCCAGTGCACGTCCACTTTCATTCCCGGCACATAGCGCTCGCCCTGCTCCTTCACGAAGCGCGCCAGCTGGCGCGTGGGCACGTCGTTCTCGCCGCCGGTGCGAAGCGCCATGAGCACGTCGTCGGAGACCTCCTTCTTCGCCGGTACGCCCTCGGCGAAGAGGCGCAGCCGGTCGCGCTCGAAGTGCCCGTCGCGCGCTGCCGTGCCGCCGACGATGTCGTCGTCCAGCATGCCGGCGATGTCCAGGCCCTTCGCCTTCGCGTCCTTCGCCCAGCCCTCGGAGCCATAGAGGCCCTGCTCCTCCCCGGCCACCGTGAGGAAGACGAGCGTCGCGTCGAACCTGTAGCGCGACATCACGCATGCAAGCTCCATGGAGACCGCGGTGCCCGAGCCGTCGTCGTTGGCGCCCGGCGCATCCTTCTCGCCGTCGGTGGGGCTCGTGGGCATGGTGTCGTAATGGCCGCTCACCACGTAGATGCGCTCCCGGCTTTCGGGCTGCGTGCCCGGAAGGGTCGCCACCACGTTCACGATGTGCGTGGGCACGGGAATGCGCGAGCCCTTCTCGACCAGGTGGTCGTCGAACGCGACCTGCAAGCGCCCGCCCGACTCGGCCCCACAGCGCTCGAGCTCGGCCTTGATCCAGCGGCGCGCGGCCCCGATGCCGCGCGTTTCCGAAGCGACGTCGGAAAGCGAGTTGCGCGTGCCGAAGGAAACGAGCTTGCGGATGGTGGCCTCGATGTGGCTCGCGGACACGCCCGCGACGACCTTCTGGATGACGGGATCGGGTGCGTCGGGCGCGCCCAGCGCCGGTGCGGCGGCGAGCGCCGCGAGCACCAGCAGAGTGCCTACTTTCATGAGGGAGTCTCCGTACTTTGGGGTGAGGCTCGATTGGAGTAAGGTGGCCGCGCATCCAACGACAAGGGAGAACAACGTGAAGCCGACGATCCGCCTGGCCGCCGTCGCGTTCGCGATGGCCGCGACTGCCGCATTGTCTCAAGCCCGGCTCGACACCCCCAAGTATCCCGGGAAAGTCTGGATGCTGCCGGCGACCCTCGAGACGACCCAATGGGGCTGGTTCGACAACTCCCAGCCCCCGGTCCTGAAGGTCGATTCCGGCGACACCGTGATCTTCGAGACCATGATGCATTCGCACAACCAGGTCGTGCCCGGACGGACCATCGAGGAAATCAAGAAGATGCGCACCGACTTCCCGGGGCGCGGCCCGCACACGCTCACCGGGCCCGTGTATGTGAACGGCGCGGAGCCGGGCGACGTCCTGAAGGTCACGATCCTCAAGATCGTGCCGCGCGCGTATGCGACCAACTTCAACGTGCCGGGCTTGTTCGGCGAGTTCCCGAAGGACTATCCCGACGGCCAGGTGAAGTACCTTTACCTCGATCTCGAAAAGATGGAGACCGAGTTCCTGCCGGGGATCTTCGTTCCGCTGAAGCCCTTCCCCGGCACCACCGCCGTCGCGCGCGCGCAGCCCGGCCGCTACAGCAGCGTGCCGCCGGGCGAGTTCGCGGGCAACCTCGACATCCGCGACTTCAGCGAGGGCGCGACCCTCTATGTCCCGGTGTGGGTGAAGGGCGCGCTCCTCTGGACGGGCGACTCCCACGCGGGCCAGGGCAACGGCGAGATCAACCTCACCGCGATCGAGACCGCGTACAAGGAGATGGCGATCACGGTCTCGGTGCTGAAGGACATGAAGCTCGACATGCCGCGCATCGAGACGCCCACGCACTGGATCACCATGGGCATGGACAACGACCTGAACCTCGCGTGGAACCAGGCGCTGCGCGAGACCACGAAGCTCATCGCCGAGAAACGCAAGGTTTCCGCCGACGAGGCGGCCGTGATCATGGGCCGCGTGTCCGACTGCCGCGTCTCCCAGGTGGTGAACATCAAGAAAGGCATCCATTGCCTCACGCCCAAGGACGCGAGCGCCACGGGCATCCCCGAGCGCCCGGCCGTCGAGAACGCCGTGTGGTACGTGAGCGCCGCGCGCAACGCCGACCTCAACAAGGCGATGGACGAGGCCTCGCGCGGCATGATCAGGTTCCTCGAGGAGAAGAAGGGCATCGCGCGCCTGGACGCCTACGGGCTTGCGAGCGTGGCGATGGACTGCCGCGTGGGCGAGATGACGGGCAGCGAGGGCAACGTGCACTGCCTCATGGCCAAGAGCCTCTGGCGCAAATAGCCCGCTTTCTCCTCGCGCTCCTCGCGCTCGCCGGCGGCGCGCACGCCGCGCCGCTGGTGCTTGTCGCCACCACGGCGGAGCTCTGCTCGCTCGCGCGCTCCGTGGGCGGCGAGGCGATCGAGGCGAGCTGCCTCGTGCCCGCGGGGCAGGACGGCGAATCCTTCCAGCCGCGGCCCCAGGAACTGAAGCGGCTCGCCTCCGCGCAGGTCCTCGTTCGCGTGGGCGTGGACTTCGACCTGTGGCTCGACAAGCCGCTCGCGGAGGCGGGCAACGCGAGCGTGCGCCGCGGCGGCCCGGGGTACGTCGATGCTTCGTCGTACATCGCGTTGCTCGACGTGCGCGCGGGCGGCATCGGCGACGACGCGGGGCATGCGCACGGCCGCGGCAACCCGCACTACTGGCTCGATCCCGCCAACGCGGAGCTCATCACCGGCTCCATCCTGGAAGCGCTGGCGCGGGTGGATCCCGCGAACGCGAAACGCTACGAAGCGAACCGGCTCGCGTTCCTCGTGAGGCTCGACGCGAAGATCGCCGAATGGTCGCGGCTCCTCGCCCACGCGCCGGCGCTCGTGGCCTACCACGACACGTGGCCGTACTTCGCGCGTCGCTTCCGGCTTCATTTCGTGGGAGCGATCGAGATGCGCCCCGGCGTGCCGCCCAGCGCCGCGCACATGGCTTCGCTCGCCCGCGAGGCGCGCGAGGCGCGCGTGGGCGCGGTGATCCGCGAGCCGCACGAACCCGAAAGGGACGCGGCCTTCATCGCGCGCGCCTGCGGCGCTACAGTGGCGGTGATGGCTTCGAGCGTCGGCGCGGTCCCCGAAGCGGCCGACTACATTTCCCTCATCGACTACGACGTGCGCACCCTCGCCAACCTCCCCGCTCGCGGGGACAGGATGGACCATGTGGGACGCCCTTAGCTTCCTCGCGCTTCCCATGGCCGCCTGCACGGCGTTGGTGGGCATCCACGCCTACTTCGGCCTGCACGTGCTCCGGCGCAACGTGATCTTCGTGGACCTGGCGCTCGCGCAGGTGGCCGCGCTGGGCGCGACGGTCGCGTTCCTCATGGGCCATGCGCCCCAGGGACTCGCGGCGCACGGCTACGCGCTCGCCTTCACCCTCGCCGCTGCCGCGTTGCTCGCCTCGTCTCGCGGCTGGTCTTCGCGCGTGCCCCAGGAAGCGCT
>DATBEA010000411.1:0-7349 GCA_036276215.1 Usitatibacter sp. | reverse complement strand
GGCGCCGAGCTGGAGGGCGCGGGAATACGCCTACGGCTGCTGCGGCGCGAGCTCCTTGCTCGACTTGGCCCCGTGGCGCAGCAGCACCGCCGCGATGTCGTGGGCCTCGTGTTCCTCGGCCACGTCGAGCGGGCGCATGCCCGAGAGGTCGTGGGCGTTCGGTTCGGCGCCGGCCTCGAGCAGCACCTCCACCGCTTCCTGGAAGCCCATCTCGACCGCGAGGAGCAGTGCGGTGGCGCCATGGTCGTCGCCCACGTCCAGCGAGGCGCCGCGCGAGATGAGGAGCTCGATCGCGGGCAGGTTCGATTCCTCGACCGCGATCATGAGGAGCGTGCGCCCCCCGGGAGCGACGATGGAATCCACGGGCGTGGTGACGAGCATGCGCGCGAGCGCCGTCACGTGCCCCTCCTCGATGGCGTCCACGATGTTGCGGTACTGCTTCTGCGTGGCCTCGGTGCGCCAGCGCTGCACGCTCCACATCACGTACCCCGAGAGGCCGTAGGCGAGCATCGCGCCCCAGAGCACGTGCGACGGCTCGATGGAGATGAGGAGAAGGGCCAGCACCAGGAGCAGCACCACCCAGAACGGCACCGAGCGGCGCAGGTTGATGTCCTTGCCGCTGTAGAACTTCACGTTGGAGACCATCGTGCCGCCCGCGTAGAGGGTGACCGCGAAGGCGAGCCACATCACGTCGCCGCCGCCCACCTGGTGGTCGCTGAACGCCCAGATCATCCCGGCGACGAGTCCCGCGGCCGCCGGGCTCGGAAGGCCCGTGAACCAGCGCTTGTCGGCCACCGAGAGCTGGGTATTGAACCGCGCAAGGCGAAGGGCCGCCCCCGCGCAGTACACGAACGCCGCGACCCAGCCCAGGCGTCCCAGCCAGCCGGCGAGCTGCGCCATGTCGCGCAGCGCCCACTCGTACATCACGAGGGCCGGCGCCGCGCCGAACGACACCATGTCGGTGAGGCTGTCGAACTCCGCCCCGAAAGCCGACTGCGTGCGGGTGAGCCGCGCCACCCGGCCGTCGATGCTGTCGAGGATCATCGCGACGAAGATGGCGATGGCCGCGTGCTCGAACTGATGGTTCATTCCCTGCACGATCGCGTAGAACCCCGCGAACAGGTTGCAGAGCGTGAAGAGGTTCGGCAGGAGGTAGATCCCGCGCTTGCGCACGGGATCGAGCGCCTTGCGGGTGGGGGCGGCGATGCGCGTGGCCATATTCTTCGCGGGATCCGGGGCGCTAGGCGCGGGGCAGCTCCGCCAGCACCGTCGAGGAGGCCTTCACCTTGTCGCCGATGGCGACCCGGGGCGTCGATCCCGGCGGAAGGTACACGTCCACGCGCGAGCCGAACCGGATGAAGCCGTAGCGCTGGCCGCGCCCGAGGCGCTCGCCCGCCTTCACGTAGCAGAGGATGCGCCGGGCGATGAGGCCCGCCACCTGCACGCACGAGATCTCCACCCCGTTGTCGAGGCGGATCACGAGGGCGTTGCGCTCGTTGTCCGACGACGCCTTGTCGAACGCCGCGTTCACGAAGAAGCCCTTCGCATACGCGACCTCCTTCACCGTGCCGTCCACCGGCGAGCGCTGCGAGTGCACGTTGAAGACGTTCATGAAGATGCTGAGCTTCACCGACTTCGCGCCCCCGCGGTACGGATCGGGCGCCTCGCCCACGACGATCACGCGCCCGTCGGCCGGGCAGAGCACGAGGCCCTCGCCCCCGGGGATCACGCGCTGCGGGTCGCGGAAGAACTGCACCACGAAGATCGTGGCGAGCCAGAGCGGGGCCGACCACGCCCAGCCCACGAACATGCCGACGCCCATCGACGCAAGGAGCAGCACGATGATGAAGGGAATGCCTTCGACCGCGATCACCGGGTGTGGATATCTGGACATTCGTGCCTCGCGTCTCGCGCCTAATTCCTGCTCGTGTCGACCAGCTTGTTCTTCCGGATCCACGGCATCATGGCGCGAAGCTTCTCGCCCACCTTCTCGATGTCGTGCTCGGCGAGCAGCCGCCGCTTGGCGTTCAACGTGGGGGCGCCCGCGCGGTTCTCGAGGATGAAGTCGCGAGCGTACTCGCCCGACTGGATGCGGGCGAGGCACTCCTGCATCGCCTTGCGGGATTCGGCGCCGATCACCTTGGGACCGGTCACGTACTCGCCGAACTCGGCGTTGTTGGAGATGGAGTAGTTCATGTTGGCGATGCCGCCCTCGTAGATCAGGTCCACGATGAGCTTGGTCTCGTGCAGGCACTCGAAGTAGGCCATCTCCGGCGCGTAACCGGCGCCCACGAGCGTCTCGTAGCCCGCCTTGATGAGCTCCACGATCCCGCCGCAGAGCACGGTCTGCTCGCCAAAGAGGTCGGTCTCCGTCTCCTCGCGGAAGTTGGTCTCGATCACGCCGCCCCGCGTTCCGCCGATCGCAGCCGCGTACGAGAGCGCCAGGTCCTTGGCCTTGCCCGAAGCGTCCTGGTGCACGGCGATCAGCGCCGGAACCCCCCCGCCCTGCGTGTAGGTCGAGCGCACCAGGTGGCCGGGGCCCTTGGGCGCGATCATGATCACGTCGAGATCCGCGCGCGGCATGATCTGGCGGAAGTGGATGTTGAACCCGTGCGCGAAGGCGAGCGCCGCGCCCTTCCTGATGTGGGGCTCGATCGATTCCTTGTAGACCGCGGCGTGGTTCTCGTCGGGCAGCAGGATCATCACGAGGTCCGCGCCCTTCACCGCCTCGCCCACCTCCTTCACCGCGATCTTCGCCTTCTTCACCTTGTCCCACGAGGCGCCGTCGCGGCGAAGCCCCACGGTGACCTTCACGCCCGAGTCGGTGAGGTTCTGCGCGTGCGCATGGCCCTGGGAGCCGTAGCCGATGATCGTGACCTTCTTGCCCTTCACGAGCGAGAGGTCCGCGTCCTTGTCGTAGTAAACCTTCATTGTCTTTTCCTTGTGTTCATTCTTGGCTTTTCGCTCAGGCCTTCAACACCCACTCGCCTCGCCCGATCCCCGACACTCCCGTGCGCACCGTCTCCAGGATGGCCGTCCGGTCGAGGGCATCGAGGAAGGCGTCGAGCTTCTCGGTGGTGCCGGTGAGCTCGATCGTGTAGGACTTGTCGGTGACGTCGATGATGCGCCCGCGGAAGATGTCCGCGGTGCGCTTGATTTCCTCGCGGTCCTTGCCGCCGGCGCGGACCTTGACCAGCATGAGCTCGCGCTCGATGTGCTTGCCCTCGGAGAGGTCGACCACCTTCACCACGTCCACGAGCTTGTTCAGCTGCTTGGTGATCTGCTCGACGATCTCGTCGGAGCCCACGGTGACGATGGTCATGCGCGACATCGACGGATCCTCGGTCGGCGCCACGGTGAGCGTCTCGATGTTGTATCCGCGCGCGGAGAACAGGCCCGCCACGCGAGACAGGGCCCCGGCCTCGTTCTCCACGAGGATGGAAAGGATGTGGCGCATGGCTACAGCTCTTCGGAGAGGATCATTTCCGACATCCCCTTCCCCCCGGGGACCATCGGAAACACGTTCTCGGTCTGGTCGGTGATGAAGTCCAGGAAGACGAGCTTGTCCTTCATCGCGAACGCCTCGCGCAGCGCGGGCTCCACGTCGGCGGGCTTCTCGACCTTCATGCCGACGTGACCGTACGCCTCGGCGAGCTTCACGAAATCGGGAAGCGCGTCCATGTACGACTCGGCATAGCGGTTGCCGTGGAAGAACTCCTGCCACTGCCGCACCATGCCCATGTAGCGGTTGTTGAGGTTCACGATCTTCACCGGCAGGTGGTACTGCTTGCAGGTGGAGAGCTCCTGGATGCACATCTGGATGGAGGCCTCGCCCGTGACGCACGCCACCTCGGCCTGCGGGAAGGCGAGCTTCACGCCCATCGCGTAGGGAAGCCCCACGCCCATGGTGCCCAGGCCCCCGGAATTGATCCAGCGCCGCGGCTTGTCGAAGCGGTAGAACTGCGCGGCCCACATCTGGTGCTGGCCCACGTCGGAAGTGATGTACGCGTCGCCTTTCGTCACCTCGTAGAGCTTCTCGATCACGTGCTGCGGCTTGATGATGGCCGAGGCGCGGTCGTACTTGAGGCAATCCCGGGCGCGCCAGGCGTCGATCTGCTTCCACCATTCGGCGAGCGCGGCGGCGTCGGGCAAGCGCTGCGACGCGCCGATGAGCGCGGAGAGCTCGGTCACCACTTCCTTCACGCCACCCACGATCGGCACGTCCACCTTCACGCGCTTGGAGATCGAGGACGGGTCCACGTCGATGTGGATGATCTTGCGCGACGGGTTGCCCGCGGCGAAATGCGCCGGGTTGCCGATCACGCGGTCGTCGAAGCGCGCGCCGACGGCGAGGAGCACGTCGCAGCCCTGCATCGCCATGTTCGCTTCGTACGTCCCGTGCATGCCGAGCATTCCGACGAACTGCCTGTCGTTGGCCGGGTACGAGCCCAGGCCCATCAGCGTGTTCGTGACCGGGAAGCCCAGCGTGCGCACGAGCTGCGTCACTTCCGCCGAGGCCTCGCCCAGGATGGCTCCGCCGCCCACGTAGATCATCGGGCGGCGCGCGTCGAGCAGCAGCTGCAAGGCCTTCTTCACCTGCCCCGCATGGCCGCGCGTGACCGGGCTGTACGAGCGCAGGCTGATCTTCTCCGGATAGTGGAAGGGCGTGCTCTGGTTGGAGATGTCCTTGGGGATGTCCACGAGCACCGGGCCGGGCCGCCCCGTGGTCGCGATGTGGAAAGCCTTCTTGATCGTGACCGCGAGCTGGCTCACGTCCTTCACGAGGAAGTTGTGCTTCACGGTCGGGCGGGTGATCCCCACGGTGTCGCATTCCTGGAACGCGTCCTCGCCGATGGCCGCCGTGGGCACCTGGCCCGTGATCACGACGAGCGGGACCGAATCCATGTAGGCGGTCGCGATGCCGGTGACCGCGTTGGTCACGCCGGGCCCGCTCGTCACCAGCGCCACGCCGGGCCTGCCGGTGGCTCGCGCGTAGCCGTCGGCCGCGTGCAGCGCGCCTTGCTCGTGGCGCACGAGGATGTGCTTCACCTTCTTCTGCCTGAAGAGCGCGTCGTAGATGAAAAGGACGGCGCCTCCCGGATATCCGAATACGTATTCGACTCCCTCCTCCTGAAGGCAGCGGATGGCGATCTCGGCGCCCGTGAGGGTCGTGCCGGTTTCAGCGAGGGGTGGGAGCTTCAGTTCCATTGCTAACGCCTTGTAAATCGTGGAATTTTCGGGGTGGACCGATGACATTAGCCGCAGCGCAGCAATTGGTCAAGCCACAATCCCGGAAGGGCCGCCGGACGCAAAGATGGTGCGGGTTTGAAACGGTTTGATAACATCTCGGCCAAATCGAGGCCAACAGAGGAGAACCCCTGGCCACCCGCAAGGAGCTGTCCGATTTTCTCGCCTCGGTGGAGCGGCGCGCGTTCAAGCAGTGCGTGTTCTCCGTCCAGGACAGCGAATCGGCGCTCGATATCGTGCAGGATTCCATGATGAAGCTCGCGGAGAAGTATTCGACCCGCCCGCCGGCCGAGCTGCCGCTGCTGTTCCAGCGCATCCTGCAAAATGGCATCCGCGACCACTTCCGGCGCCAGAAGGTGCGCTCGACGTGGACGACGGCGCTCGCCAACCTGGGCCTGGGCGGCGATGACGACGACGCGGATCCGCTGGAGACGCTGGAAGTGGACGACAAGGCCAACATCCCGGCCTCGCCGGCCGAGCGCCTGGAGCAGTCCCAGGTGATGGCAGCGATCGAGGAAGCGGTGAAGGGCCTTCCGCAGCGTCAACGCGAGGCGTTCATGTTGCGTTACTGGGAAGAACTCGATGTGAACGAAACGGCCAAGGTCATGGGGTGCTCGGAGGGCAGCGTGAAAACGCACTGCTCCCGGGCGACGCATGCCTTGGCGAAAGTCCTGAGATCAAAAGGGATAACGTTATGAATGAAAAGGACTTTGCCGAAAGGCTGAAGCCTTGGCTCGAGCGTTCGGCGCAGACGCTCGGTGAGATCCAGGACACCCGCCTGAAGGCGGCGCGCCTGCGCGCCCTCGACGCTTACCGGGAGCCCGTGCGGCTCTTCGGGCTGGTTTCGGTGTCGGCGGGCACTGCACAGACCATCCAGTACTCCTTCGTCCAGCGGGTGCTGCTTTTCCTGCCCCTTGCGGCGCTCCTTGCCGTCCTGGCCTTCCAGTCGTTGCAGGACAGCGACCCCGGAGACCTGGACGCCGCGCTCCTTACCCAGGAGCTGCCCCCCGACGCCTTCCTGGACCCGGATTTCCGCGCGTGGCTCACAAAGCAGCAGCCCTGATCGCGGCGGCGTTCCTCGCCTTCCTGGCGGGGCCCGTGCTCGCCTACGACCAGAACGCGCCCCAGGTCCCGTGGTCGCAGCTCTCGCCGCAGGAGCAGCGCATCCTCGGGCCCGTGGCGCCGGACTGGAACAACATGCCGGGCTTCCAGCAGCAGCGCCTGCGCTCCTCGGCGCAGCGCTATCCCTCGATGCAGCCGATCCAGAAGGAGCGCTTCGAGAGCCGCGTGCGTGATTGGGCGGCGATGAGCCCCGAGCAGCGCCGCTCCGCCCGGGAGACCTTCCAGGGCTTCCATCGCCTTCCCCCGGAAAAGCAGCACGAGCTTCGCGAGCGTTGGCTGCGCGAGCGCCAGGGCCGCCAGGGCCACGGCCGGCCGCCGGGTCGGTGATCCCCACGCCCACGCTGGGCCGGCGCCTCGCGAGCGCCGTCTACGACCTGCTCCTCGTTATCGCCCTCTCGCTCATCGCGACGCTTCCCTTCGTGCTCCTCTTCGGCGACTCCACGCACGGCTGGCGGCGCTACGTGCTGCAGGGATGGGTCGTCGCGGCGGTCGGGGCCTACTTCGTCGCCTGCTGGGCGCGCGGGGGGCAGACGCTGCCCATGAAGACCTGGCGCATCCGCATCGTTCGCTGGGACGGCGGACGCGTGGGTGTCGCGCGCGCGGTGCATCGCTACCTGCTCGCGTGGCTTTCCCTCGCCGCCCTTGGCGCCGGATTCATCTGGGCCCTCTTCGACCGCGACCGGCAGTTCCTGCACGACCGCCTCGCCGGCACCGCGATCGTCGAGGCTCCGCGCGTGAAAGCCTGAAGTCAGCGCCGCTCGGCGCGATACAGCATCCAGAGGGCGACGCCCCCGACGATGACCGCCGGGGCGGCCGCCGAGAAGAGCGGAGGCCAGTCGTTCAGCAGCCCGATGTGCGAGAAGAGCCGGCCCGAGAAGTGGAACGCGAGCCCGATCAGGATCCCCATCACGATCTTCGCCCCCACCCCTCCCATGCGCGCGCTCTGCAGCGCGAACGGGATCGCGAGCACCATCATGACG
>DATBEA010000410.1:0-3884 GCA_036276215.1 Usitatibacter sp. | reverse complement strand
GAGGCGTTTCTTCGGATCGAGGTACTGGGTGATCTCGGCGTCGACAGGGATCGGCTTCAGGTTCTCCCCGTATTTCTTGCGCAGCGCCGCGGCGGTGTACTCGCCTTCCACGTCGTCGCGCATCGAGAAGAGCTCGCACTGCTCGCCGATGATCTTCTGGCCGCGCTTGGACAGCACGTAGTCGAGCCACACCTTGGCCGCGTTCGGCTCCTTGGCGCCCTTGCCGATGAAGATCACGCGCGAGAGCACGAGGGTGTAGTCCTTGGGCATCACGACGCCCAGGCCCGGGTCCTTCCTGGCGCGCGCGAGGGCGTAGGAGCCGAGGACGTTGTAGCCGATGAGGTGCTCGCCCGACGAGGTCTTCTCCAGCATGTTGCCGGTGCTCGAGTACACCTTGTAGCTCGTCTCGCCGAACGCCTTCACGAGGCTGTCCATCTGCGCGAAGTCCTTGTAGTCCCGCACCACGAACATGAAGCCCACGCCGCTCTTCTCGATGTCGTAGGTGGTGACCTTGCCCTTGAACTTCTCGGGGTTGGCGTTGATGATCTTCGCGAACGACGCGTGGTCGGTCGGGATCTCCGCGCCCGTGACCAGGCGCTTGTTGTAGATGATCACCGCCGGCTCGAACGTGGTGCCGTACGCCTCGTTCTTGTAGTTGGCCCACCCGGGGATCTTGCCGGCCTCGGGCGACTTGTAGGCCATGGCCTTGCCGTCGTCCACGAGCTTCACCTGCAGGTCCATGGCCGAGCTCCACATCACGTCCGCGCCGCCCTGGCCCGCGGCCACCTCCGCGATGAAGCGGTTGTAGAGCTCGGTCGAGTTCATGTCGTTGTACTCGACCTTGATGTCGGGGTAGAGCGCGTTGAAGTCGCGGATGAGCGGCTGCGCGGCCTTGGTGTCGAGCGCGCTGTAGATCACGACCTTGCCTTCCTTCTTGGCGGCGGCGACGGTCTGCGCGTAATCGGCGGGATAGCCCGCGGGAACCTGTGCGGCGGCCGCGAGCGGCGCCGCGACCACCGCGATGGCGGCGATGCGGGAAAGCAATTTCATGGGATTCCTCCTCCTTCTTGGAGAGGGGATTTTACCTCAGAGCATCTTCATCGCCCGCGGGAGGAAGAGCGAAAGGTCCGGCCAGTACGTGACGATCACCAGGAACACGAGCATGGTGAAGAGCCACGGCAGCACCGCCTTGGTGAGCTCGGTGATCCCGAGGCGCGAGATTCCCGAGGCGACGTAGAGGTTCAACCCCACGGGCGGGTGGCAGAGGCCCACTTCCATGTTGGCGTCGATGAGGATGCCCAGGTGGACCGGGTTGATGCCCAGGCTCACGGCGGCCGGGTAGAGGATCGGCGCCATGATGAGGATGCACGACGAGGGTTCCATGAAATTGCCGGCCAGCAAGAGCAGGATATTGGCGATCAGCAGGAACCCGATCCAGCCCAGGTTCTCGCCGAGGAACCAGTGCGCCACCGCCATCGGGATGTTCTCGTTGGTGAGGATGAAGGAGAACAGCACGGCGTTGGTGATGATGTAGAGCAGCATCGCCGACATGTTGGCGCTCTTCAGGAGCACCTTGGGCACGTCGCGCATCTTCAGGTCCTTGTAGACGAACACGGACACGAAGAAGGAGTACATCGCCGCCATGGCCGCGGCCTCGGTCGCGGTGAAGATGCCCGAGTAGATTCCGCCGATGATGATCACGACGAGCATGAGGCCCCAGACGCTGCGCCGGAAGGCGACCCAGCGCTCGCGCCAGTTCCGGCGCTGCAGGCGCGGGTAGTTGCGGCTGCGCGAGATCCACCACGTCACCGTGCAGAGCATGAAGGTGAGAAGGATTCCCGGGAAAAGCCCCGCCACGAAGAGCGCGCCGATGGAGGTGTTGGTCGCCACCGCGTAGATCACCTTCGGGATCGAGGGCAGCATGAGGATGCCGAGCGACCCCGCCACGGTGATCACGCCCGCGCCGAAGCGCATGGGATAGCCGTTCCTCACCATCTCCGGGAGGATGATCGAGCCGATCGCGACGACCGTGGCCACGCTCGAGCCGCACACCAGCGCGAACATGGCGCAGGCGACGATCCCGGAAAGCGCGAGGCCGCCGTGCAGGTGGCCCACGAGCGACGTGGCGAAGTCGATCATCCGGCGCGCCACCCCGCCGTGGGTGAGGAAGTTGCCCGCGAGGATGAAGAACGGCACCGCCATGATCTCGAACTTCTCGATGCCGGTGAAGAGCTTCAGGCCCACCGACTCGATGGGCACGTTCGTCATCGTGAAGAGGAACGTGAGCACCGTGAGGCCGAGCGCGATCGAGATCGGCATCCCGGTGAGCATCAGCGCCACGAGGAGCGCGAAGATGATCCCGGCGTTGCCCAGCGCGGCGATGGAAAGGAGGATCACCGCGATGATCGCGAGCGTCATCGTCGCCCGCGGCGGCGTCATCGGGACATAGGGCAGCGCGGCGCTCGTCATCGCGTGGCGCCCACGGGAATGGGAGCGGTGGCCGGCACGATCGCCTCGGCCTCGCCCACGCCGTCCACCTGCGCGGCATCGTGGTGGGGCAATTCACCGGTCTTCCAGAAACCCCAGGCCACTTGCAGGAAGCGGAAGCACATGAGGTAGGAGCCCAGCGGGATCGCGAGGTACACGATCCACATGGGCCACTCGAGGTCCGGCGAGGTCTGGTCGGTCTGCGACATCACGTAGACGAACTTGGCGCCCATGGTGCCGACCACGCCGGTGAAGAAGGCGCCGGCGGCCAGCCCGAAGAGGATCGAGCCCTGCCGCCAGCGCGGCGGCAGCTTGTTCACCAGCACGTCCACGCCCACGTGGATGCCGGTGCGCACCCCGTAGGCGGCGCCGAATTTCGCCATCCACACGAACATGTAGATGCAAAGCTCCTGCGCCCACGACAGGTCGATCTTGAAGAGCCGGTCGTAGAGGGCGTCCCAGTGCCACTTGGCGGTGAGGTCCAGCGCATACCGGTGCGTGACCGCCACGAAGATGAGCAGCGTCGCCCCCCCGATCAGGAAGGCGATCAGCGTCTCCTCGAGGCGGTCCAGCACCTTGAGCATTGGGGCCGCCTAGAGCTTGTTCGGGTCGAAGCCGGTTTCCTTGTAGATCGACTGGATGAGCGCCTTGCCGACGCGCGCCTCGATCTCGGGCTCGGAGTGCACCTTCACGAGCGCCTTCTTCCACGCGCGCTTCTGCTCGGGCGTGAGCGTGATGATCTCCGTGCGCCCGCTCTTCTTCACCGCCTCGAGCGCGTTCTCGTTCTCGGACTTGGCGATGTCGTCGGCGTACACGGTGGCTTCCGCCATGCACTTCTCGAGCGTCGCGCGGATGTCGGCCGGCAGCCCGTCCCAGAACTTCTTGTTCACGATCACCGCGTAGCCCAGGTAGTGGTGATTGGAGAGCGTGAGGTACTTCTGCACCTCGTGCATCTTCTGCGTGTAGAGGTTCGACGGCGGGTTCTCGGTGCCGTCCACCACGCCCGTCTGCAGCGCCTGGTAGACCTCCGAGAAGGCCATCACCTGGGGCACGGCGCCCAGCGCGCGCATCTGCGCGTCGAGCACCTTGGAGGACTGGATGCGCATCTTCAGGCCCCGGAAATCCTCCGGCATGCGCAGCGGCTTGTTGGCGCTCATGTCCATGAAGCCGTTATCCCAGTAGGCGAGCCCGACGATCCCCTTGGGCTCGAGCTTCTTCAACAGGTCCGCGCCGATCTTGCCGTAGGTGACCTTGTGGAGCTCGTCGTAGCTGTCGAAGAGGTAGGGCAGGTCGAAGGCCTCGAAGTCGCGCAGGCCCATGGGGCCGAACTTGGCGAGCGAGGGGGCCAGCATCTGCACGGCGCCCAGCTGCAGCGCGTCCACCTCCTCGGCGTCCTT
>DATBEA010000409.1:0-10708 GCA_036276215.1 Usitatibacter sp. | reverse complement strand
CGACGGGAATGTCGAGATTCACGACCACGGGATCCTGGCCGCTACGCAGCAACACGCATTCGAGCACCTCGGTCTCGCTCGCATTGATCTCCTGGTGCGGCACGAAGGGCGGAACCCAGATGAAGTCGCCGGGGCCCGCTTCCGCGGTGAATTCGAGCTTCTCGCCCCAGCGCATGCGCGCCTTTCCCTTTACCACGTAGATCACGCTCTCCACGGGGCCGTGGTGGTGCGCGCCTGTTTTCGCGTTGGCGTGGATGTGCACCGTGCCCGCCCAGATCTTCTCCGCGCCCACGCGCGCGAAGTTGATCGCCGCCGCGCGCGACATTCCTTTCGTCTGCGGCACATTGGGATCGAGCTCGCTGCCGTGGACC
Source organism: Usitatibacter sp. (assembly GCA_036276215.1). Lineage (GTDB taxonomy): Bacteria > Pseudomonadota > Gammaproteobacteria > Burkholderiales > Usitatibacteraceae > Usitatibacter. The sequence goes on along the minus strand of DATBEA010000409.1, from coordinate 10,337 downwards.
ACGCGGACGCCGTGGTGCTTCCAGGGGGATTCGTCGTTCACATCTTCTCCGTTTCGCTTTGCGAGGGACGCCACACGAGGAGCCGCTTCTCGGCCGCGCCCACGGCGAAGTCGAGCACCAGGGCGAAAGCCGTGAGCACCAGGATTCCCGCGAACACCGTGTTGATGTCGAAGGCTCCCTCGGCCTGCTGGATGAGGTAGCCCACGCCCTTGGCCGAGCCGAGGTATTCGCCCACCACGGCGCCCACGAACGCCATGCCCACGGAGACGTGCAGGCTCGAGAACACCCACGACGTGGCCGAAGGCAGGTACACGTGGCGCAGCAGCTGGCGGCGATTCGCGCCGAGCATCACCGTGTTGTTGAGGACCACGGGGCTTACTTCCTTCACGCCCTGGTAGACGTTGAAGAACACGATGAAGAAGACGAGCGTCACGCCGAGGGCCACCTTCGACCAGATCCCCAGGCCGAACCACACCATGAAGATGGGAGCCAGCACCACGCGCGGCATCGCGTTCATGGCGGTGATGTAAGGGTCGAAGAGCGCGGAAGCCATGGGCGAGAGCCCGAGCCACAAGCCCATCGCGAGGCCCAGCCCGGCGCCGATGCCGAAGGCGAGCGCCGTCTCCTCGAGCGTGACCCAGAGGTGCTGGTAGATCGCGCCCTCCGAGAACCACTCCCAGATCACCTTGAAGATCTTCAGCGGCTCGCCGAAGAAGAAGGCGGCGCGGTCCGGGTTGTCCCAGAAGAACGGGGGGACCAGGCCCGGTTGCGTGAGTATTTGCCATGCCGCGAAGATCGCCGCGAGGAGCAGCAGCTGGTAGAGCGCAAGGCGCGCCCTCACGCCGAGACCCGGTTGCGCGTCTGCGCGTAGCCCTTCAGCACTTCCTCCTTCATCGAGTGCCAGATGCGCTCGTAGATCTCGATGAAGCGCGGCGTCGTGCGGATTTCCGCCACGTCGCGCGGGCGCGGCAGGTCGATCGCGAATTCGCCGATGGGATGCGTGGCCGGCCCCGCCGAGAGCACCACGACGCGGTCGGAGAGCGAGATCGCCTCCTCGAGGTCGTGGGTGATGAAGATCACGCTCTTGCGGTTCGCGCTCCAGAGCTCCAGGAGCTCGTTCTCCATGAGCGTGCGTGTCTGGATGTCGAGCGCGGAGAAGGGCTCGTCCATGAGCAGGATCTGCGGGTCCAGGATCAGCATCTGTGCCAGCGACGCGCGCTTCCTCATCCCGCCCGACATCTGGTGCGGGTAGCGGTCGGCGAAGCCCGCGAGTCCCACGCGCTCGAGCCAATCCTCGCCGCGCCGCTTAGCCTCCGCGCGCTCCACGCCGCGGAACTCGAGGCCCGCCGTGACGTTCGCCAGGGCGTTGCGCCAGGGCATCAGCGCCTCGGACTGGAACATGTAGCCCGCCTTGCGGTTGATGCCGGCGAGCGGCTCGCCGAAGACGCGCAGCGTTCCCGAGGAAGTCCGCAGGAGGCCCGCGGCGACGTTGAGCAGCGTGGACTTGCCGCAGCCGGTCGGACCGACCACCGAGACGAACTCGCCCTCGCCGATCGAGAGCGAGACGTCCTTCACCGCCGTGTACGAGCCGCGCGCGCCGGCGAAGGTGCACGTGATGCGCTCGAACTCGACGGCGTTGGCCACGCTACCGGTACTTCGCGTTCGCCTTTTTCACGAAGGAGTTGTCGAAGGTCTGGTTCAGGTCCATCTTGCCGGCGGCGATGACGGACGGCTCGAACTGGTGGAGGACCTTGTAGACGTTCTCGGCGGCCCTGAGCGACATCTCGCCGTTCTCCGAGTAGCCGATCATGTTCTTCAGCAGCGCCTCCTTGTAGAGCGAGGGATTGCCCGCCTTGTACTCGTTGGGCATGAGGTCCACGATCTCCTGCGGCGTGGCCTTCGCGATCCACTTGTCGGCCCGCACCATCGCGTTCACGACTGCCTGGACCGTATTGGGGTTCTTCTTGATGAACTCGTCGGTGATGTAGATCACCGAGGCCATGTAATCCCCGCCGTAGATATCCTTCATGCCCTTCTCGGTGCGGGTGTCGGCCACGGGCACGAACTTGCCGGTGGATTCGAGCTGCGTGACGACCGGATCCAGGTTGGAGAGCGCGTCGATCTCGCCCTTGTCCATGGCGGCGAAGGCACCCGCGCCCGTGCCCACGCCGACCACGGAGATGTCGGTGGGCTTCAGCCCGCCCTTGGCGAGGATGTTGTTCGCGAACATGTTGGTCGAGGAGCCGGGCGCGGTCACGCCCACCTTCAGGCCCTTCAGGTCCGACGGGCCCTTGTACTTCGCGGCGCGCTCCTTCGACACGAGCAGCACGATGGAGCTGTACTTCGCCTGCAGCACCACCGCCTTGATGGGCTGCTTCTTCGCGAGCATGTTGATGGTGTGCTCGTAGGCGCCCGAGACCATGTCGGCGCTTCCGCCCACCAGCGCCTGCAGCGCCTTGGCTCCCCCGGCGAAGTCGGGGATCTCGACGTCGAGGCCCTCGTCCTTGAAGTAGCCCTTGCGCTCGGCGACGGTGAGCGGCAGGTAGTAGAAAAGGTTCTTGCCGCCGACGGCGATGGTGACGTGCTTCTTCTCGGGTGCCTGGGCGAGCGCTCCCATGGCGAGCGCGGCCGCCATGAGCGCCGCGATGCTTGTGATCAACCGCTTCATTGCGTCTCCTAGGTTGTTTTGTCTCGTGATAAAGGGCTCTGACCCCTTTTGTGCAGCTCGAGCGTCTGCCCTGCCTTCATCACCTGGCCGGGCACGTCATGCCCCACCACCGCGGGGATGCGGCGCGCCACGGCGAGCAGCTTGGCGAGGTCCACGCGCGTGTCATAGCCCATGTCTTCCAGCATGTTCACCATGTCCTCGGTGCAGATGTTGCCGGTGGCGCCGGGGGCGAACGGGCAGCCGCCGAGCCCCGAGATGGACCCGTCGAAGGAGCGCACGCCGGCTTCGATTCCGGCCACGACGTTCGCGAGACCCATGCCGCGCGTGTTGTGGAAGTGGAGCGTGTAATAGGTGTCGTTGGGCGGCGGGAAACGCTCGAGCACCTTGCGGGTGAGCTCGCGCACCTGGCGCGGGTTCGCCATGCCGGTGGTGTCGGCGAGCGAGATGCCGTCGAAGCCCATCTCGCGGAAGCGCTCCACGAAATCGAGCACGACGTCCTCGTGCACGTGGCCCTCGAAAGGGCAGCCGAAGGTCGTGGACAGGCTCATCGTGATCTTGAGCCCTGCCTCGCGCGCGGCCTTCACCATGCCGGGCATCTCGCCCAGGGACTGCTCGTGGGTGCGGTTGATGTTGGCGAGGTTGTGGGTCTCGGAAGCCGAGACCACGCCGTTCACCTCGTCGGGGCGGCGCGGCGCCGCCACCGCGTTATGCACGCCGCGCAGGTTCGGCACCAGCGCCACGTAGGTCACGCCGGGCACGCGCTCGATCGCGGCGAGCACGTCGTTGGCGTCGGCGAGCGCGGGAACCGCCTTGGCCGAGACGAACGACGTCACCTCGATCTTGTGCAGCCCCGTGCGCGAGAGCTGGTTCACGACCTCGACCTTGGTGGGGGTCGGGATGAACGCTTTCTCGATCTGGAAGCCGTCGCGGACGGCGACGTCGTTGATGTAGAGCCGCATGGATCATGCCCGGCGCGCAGAGACGTCCGATTTTACCCTCCGAAAGGGGGGCTCCGGGGCCGAACGCCGCACCCCGGGCCGTGTCTGCCCGAATGACTGCCGAAAACCGGAAGGATTTCCCATGGGCAAACGAACCGCATTAGCTTCCCTCGCCGTGGCGCTCGCCGCCACGCCCGCCTTCGCGCTGATGGAGCCGTCGGGCGTCCCCGCCCGCCTGCAACCGCCGGGGACCGACGTGCCGGCGTTCATGCTGTCGGCCAACGGCGTGATGATCTACCAGTGCCAGGTGAGCCTGGCCGACCCGAATGCCTATTCGTGGTCGCTGGTCGCCCCCGACGCGACCCTCTACGACGGCGGCCACGAGGTGGCGCGCACGACCTCGCCCAACCTGATCGAGTCCCTCGGGGATGGGTCGAGCGTTTCGGGCGTGGTGCGCAGCGCCCAGGCCGCTCCCGGGGCCCTGCCCTGGACGCTCGCCCAGGCACAGCCGATCGGAGAGACAGGCGTCTTCGTCGGCGTGACCACCCTGCAGCGCGTGAACACCCGCGGTGGGGTTCCGCCGGCCGGGGGCTGCAACGCCGACAACACCGGGACCGAGGCCCGCGTGGCGTTCAGCGCGGACTACTACTTCTACAAGCGCCGCGGCACCTGACGATTCACTGCACGACGCCGCGCTCGCGCAGCGCGGCGATCTCCTTTTCGCCATAGCCCAGCGACGCGAGGACCTCGCCGGTGTGCTCGCCGAGCGAGGGGCCGATCCACCGCGTCTTCCCCGGCGTCTCCGAGAGCTTCGGCACGATGCCGGGCAACAGCAGGTCATGGTCCCCCAGCTTGTGGCGCTCGACCATGCCGCGCGCCTGGTAATGCATGTCGGCCACGATATCGGCGACCGAGTAGATGCGCCCGCTGGGCACCTCGGCTTCCTCGAGCACTCGCAGCACCTCGTCCAGGTCGTTGCGGGCGGTCCATTCACCGATCACGCGATCCAGCTCCGCGGTGCGCTTCACGCGGCCGTCGTTGGTCGCGAGCGAGGCGTCGCCGGCGAGGTCTTCGCGCCCGATGGCGCGCATCATCCGCTTGAAGATCGAGTCGGCGTTGGCGCCGATCACCACGTATTTTCCGTCGCGGCAGGGATAGGTGTTCGAAGGCACGATGCCGGGAAGGGATGCGCCGCTGCGCTCGCGCACGAAACCATCGATGCCGAACTCGGGCAGCATCGATTCCATCATCGCGAAGACCGCTTCGTAGAGGGCCACGTCGATCACCTGGCCGCGGCCGGTCTGCGCGCGGTGGTGGATCGCGCTGAGCGCCCCGATCACGCCGAACATCGCGGCGAGCGAGTCGCCGATCGAGATGCCCACGCGAACCGGCGCGCGATCGGGGTATCCCGTCACGTAGCGCATGCCGCCCATGGACTCGCCGATCGCGCCGAAGCCGGGACGGTCGCGATAGGGGCCCGTCTGCCCGAAGCCCGAGATGCGCACCATCACGAGGCCGGGGTTGTCCTTGGAGAGCGCCTCGTAGCCCAGGCCCCACTTCTCCATCGTCCCCGGGCGGAAATTCTCGATCACGATGTCGGCGCTCCGGGCAAGGCCGCGCACGATCGCCTGGCCCTCGGCGTCGCGCAGGTTGATGGCGACGGACTTCTTGTTGCGCGCCTGGGCGTACCACCAGAGCGAGTTGCCCTCGTGCAGCTTCCTCCATTTTCGCAGCGGGTCGCCCTCGCCGGGCGTTTCCACCTTGATCACCTCGGCGCCGAACTCGGCGAGCAAGCGGGCACAATAGGGCCCCGCGATGAGTGTGCCCATCTCGACGACCTTGAGACCGGAAAGGGCCGACGGCCCGCGATTGTCCATCGGCTTATTGTGCCGGGTTAGACTGGCCGCCACCATGATATGCGCCAGCTGCGCGATCTTCTCGTTCGGTTCCGAATCGGAAACGCCGCCGCATTTTTCGGATGGCCGCTTCCACAACAACTATCCCCACGACACCAACCAGAGCTTCTGGCTGTGGAAGTGGGAGGAGCTGCGCGAAGGCGTGCCCAAGCCGCCCCCGGGCGGCTGGAAGATCCCGCACATGAAGGCCGACGCGGCGGCGCTTCGCGCCAACACGACCCAGCCGACGGTCACCTGGATCGGGCACGCCACGTTCCTCGTGCAGCTGGCGGGCCTGAACATCCTCACCGATCCCCAGTTCTCGGAGCGCGCCTCGCCGGTGCAGTTCGCGGGACCGAAGCGCATCGTGCCGCTGCCCATCTCCATCGACGAGTTGCCGCGCATCGACGTGGTCCTCGTCTCGCACAACCACTACGACCACCTCGACGTGGATACGGTGAAGCGGCTCGCGGCGCGCGAAGGCGGCGGCCCGCGCTTCCTCGTGCCCCTCGGCCTCAAGGCGTGGTTCGCGGGCCTGGGCATCGAGCGCGTTTCCGAATACGACTGGTGGCAGGCGCACACCGAAGGCACGGTGCGGTTCACGCTCGTGCCCGTGCAGCACTGGAGCAAGCGCACCCTCTGGGACACCAACAAGACGCTCTGGGGCGGATGGGCCATGGAAGGCGGGGGCCTCAAGCTCCTGCACGCCGGCGACATGGGCTACTCGAAGGACGCGCGCGATATCGGCGAGCGCCTAGGGCCCTTCGACCTCGCGATGATTCCCATCGGCGCGTACGCGCCGAGGTGGTTCATGAAGACCCATCACCTTGATCCGGTCGAAGCCCTCCAGGTGCGCTCCGACGTGCATGCGAGCCGTGCGATCGGCATGCATTGGGGCACCTTCGAGAACCTGACCGACGAGCCCCTCGACGAGCCGCCCCAGGTGCTCGCACGGCAGCGCGCAGCCGCCGGCTTGCCCACGGACGCATTCGACGTGATGAAGGTCGGCGAGACCCGGAAGATCGAAAAGGGAGCGCACTGAGGGCCATGCCCGGGCGCGACGACCGCTATCCGGAGATTCGCGAGGCCGTTCGCGCGCTCTGCTCGCAATTTCCTCCGGCGTACTTCCGCGAGCTCGATGCGAAGCGCGGGTACCCCGAGGCCTTCGTCGAGGCGCTCACGCGCGCCGGCTGGCTCGCCGCGCTGATTCCGCAGGACTACGGCGGGTCGGGACTCGGGCTCGCCGAAGCCTCGGTGGTGATGGAGGAGATCAACCGGTCGGGCGGAAACGCCGGCGCCTGCCACGGCCAGATGTACAACATGGGCACGCTCCTTCGCCACGGGTCGGATACGCAGAAGCGCGAGTACCTGCCGCGCATCGCGAGCGGCGAGCTGCGCCTGCAATCGATGGGTGTCACGGAGCCCACGGCGGGCACGGACACGACCTCGATCTCGACTTTCGCCGAGCGCCGGGGAGACCGCTACGTCGTGAACGGCCAGAAGGTGTGGATCTCGCGCGTGGGCCACTCCGACCTGATGATCCTGCTCGCGCGCACGACACCCATCGCCCAGGTCACGCGGAAATCGCTGGGGCTCTCGCTCTTCATCGTGGACCTGCGCACGGCCGAGGCCGGCGGTCTCACGAAGCGACCCATCGCGAACATGGTGAACCACGAGACCTATGAGCTCTTCTTCGACTCGCTGGAGGTGCCGGAGGCCAACCGCATCGGCGAAGAGGGCCAGGGCTTTCGCTACATCCTCGACGGGCTGAACGCGGAGCGCGCGCTCATCGCCGCGGAATGCATCGGCGACGGCTACTGGTTCGTGGACAAGGCGGCAGCCTATGCGAAGGAACGCCGCGTCTTCAACCGGCCCATCGGCCAGAACCAGGGCGTGCAGTTCCCGATCGCGGAGGCGTACATGGAGGTCGAGGCGGCGAACCTCATGCGCTTCGAGGCGTGCGATCGCTTCGACCTCGGGCAATCATGCGGCGAGCAGGCCAACATCGCCAAGCATTTGGCGGCGAAGGCGTCGTGGCAGGCGGCCGAGGCATGCCTCCAGGTCCACGGGGGCTACGGCTTCGCGGCGGAATACGACGTCGAGAGGAAGTTTCGCGAGACGCGCCTCTACCAGGTGGCGCCCATCTCGACGAACCTGATCCTCTCGTACGTCGCGGAGCACGTGCTGGGGTTGCCGCGCTCCTTCTGAAGTCACAGGACCGGACGGCGTCTCCGGATCATGTGGTAGATCGCGAGCACGATGATCGCGCCGATCACCGCCCCGATGAAGCCCGCCGATTGTCCGGCGGCATACACGCCCATGGCCTGCCCGATGAACGTCGCAACCACGGCGCCGATGATGCCGAGGATCGCCGTCACGATGAAGCCACCGGGATCGCGTCCCGGCATGAGCAGCTTGGCCACGAGGCCCACGATGAAGCCGATGATGATTGCCCAGATGATGGTCATGATTCTTCCCTCCGCGGGTGAATGCTGAGAGATTCACTTTCGGCCGCGCGGGCCCGAGGGTCTGCGGGACGCGGCCCGATTCAGTCGTAGGAAAGGCCGCCGCAAGCCTGAGCCGAAAAGAGCAGTCCGGCAGGCCTATTCGACGGTGACGGACTTGGCGAGGTTGCGCGGCTTGTCCACGTCGGTGCCGCGGGCGACGGCCGCGTGGTAGGCGAGGAGCTGCACGGGTATCGCGTGCACCACCGGCGAGAGCAACCCCGAGTGGCGCGGCGCTCGGATCACGTGCACCCCCTCGCTCTCGGTGAAGCGGCTGTCCAGGTCGGCGAAGACGTAGAGCTCGCCGCCGCGCGCGCGCACCTCCTGCATGTTGGACTTGAGCTTCTCCAGCAGCGTGTCGTTGGGCGCGATCACCACCACGGGCATCGAAGCGTCCACGAGCGCCAGGGGACCGTGCTTGAGCTCCCCCGCCGGGTACGCCTCGGCGTGGATGTACGAGATCTCCTTCAGCTTGAGCGCCCCTTCGAGCGCCACCGGGTAGTGGATGCCGCGGCCGAGGAAAAGCGCGTGCTCGCGCTCGGCGAAGCGCTTCGCCCACGCCTGGATCTTCGGCTCGAGGTTGAGCGCGTGCTGGATGCTGCCCGGCACGAAGCGCAGCTGCTCGATCGCCTTCGCCTCCGCCGCGGCGTCCAGGCGGCCTTTCGCCTTCGCCAGCGCGAGCGCGAGCGCGTGCAGCGCGACCAGCTGCGTCGTGAAGGCCTTCGTCGAGGCCACGCCGATCTCCTGGCCGGCGCGCGTGTAGAACACGAAACGGGAGGCGCGCGGAATGGCGCTCTCGCGCACGTTGCAGATCGAGAGCGTGTGCGCGTGGCCCAGCTCCTTCGCGCGCTTCAACGCTTCCATCGTGTCGAGGGTCTCGCCCGACTGGGAGATGGTCACCACGAGCTGGCGCGCGTTGGGAATGGAATCGCGGTAGCGGTACTCGTGCCCCAGCTCCACCGCGCACGGCACCTTCACGAGGCCCTCGATCCAGTAGCGCGCGATGAGCCCGGCGTAGTAGCTCGTGCCCGAGGCGAGGATCAGCACCGAGTCCGCGTCGCGAAAGGCGGCCGCCGCGCCTGCGCCGAAGAGCCCGTCGATGTCGATCCCGGCGTCGATCACGCCCTCGATCGTGTCGGAGACCGCGCGCGGCTGCTCGTGGATCTCCTTCTGCATGTAGTGCGTGTACGGGCCGAGGTCCACGTCGTCCGCGTCGAGCTCCGAGACGTGGACCTGCCGCTCGACGTCGCGGCCGTGCACGTCGAGCACCCGCACGCCGGAACGGCGCAGGGCCACCACGTCGCCGTCCTCGAGATAGATCACGCGCCGGGTCTGTGCGATCACCGCCGAGACGTCGGAGGCGAGGAAATTCTCGCCCTCGCCCAGGCCCACCACGAGGGGGCAGCCCATGCGCGCGCCCGTCATCGTCTCGGGGTCGGCGAGGGCGACCACGCCCAGCGCATAGGCGCCTCGAAGGTCGGCGACCGCTCGCCGCGTCGCGTCCAGCAAGTCGCGGCGTTCCTGGAAATAATGGTGGATCAGGTGCGCCACCACCTCGGTGTCGGTCTGCGATTCGAATGCGTAGCCCAGGCCCTTCAGGCGCGCGCGCTGCTCCTCGTGGTTCTCGATGATGCCGTTGTGGACCACGGCGATCTCGTCGCGCGAGACGTGCGGATGCGCGTTGGGCTCGGTCACGCCTCCATGGGTGGCCCAGCGGGTGTGGGCGATGCCGATGATGCCGCGCAGCTCCTCGGCGCGCGCGGCGTTCTCCATCTCGGCCACGCGGCCCACGCGGCGCACCCGGCGGATCGTGCCGTCGAGCACCGCGATGCCCGCGGAGTCGTAGCCGCGGTACTCCAGGCGCTTCAGTCCCTGCGTGAGGATGGGAACGACGTCACGGCTGGCGATGGCACCGACGATTCCGCACATGGGATGGGCAGGGAGGAGGGCCTGCCATTGTCTCAAAAAAACAAGCTCTCCCCGGCCTGGGGACCGGGGAGAGGGAAATAAGGCGGCATGCTCTTGGCCTCACGTCGCCTCGGGGGCGCGGGAGAGGAGGAAAACCCGCGACCTGGACCCCATTGTCCGCAAGGCCCGATCGCCGCGCAGCGGCGTGCTGCCTACGGGGAGTGCTGAATATTCCGCACCGGGCGCGGCAACCGTTTCAGGAGGCGGACGAGCGGTACCAGGCCGGCGACAAGCAGCGTGACGAGGGGGCCGGCGGCCGGCACGTAGAGGCCCGCGTGGAGCGCGGCCGTTGCCGCCGCGAGCGCTCCCAGGAAGCCCGCCGCGGCTGCCGCGACGGCGAGCGGCCAGCGGCGAACGAGGAGCG
>DATBEA010000408.1:0-5197 GCA_036276215.1 Usitatibacter sp. | reverse complement strand
CTCGAGCCGCCGCGCTCCAACATCGGCGAGCGCGCCTTCTACGACGCGGTGGCGAAGTGCAAGAAGTACATCTTCGACGGCGACATGATGCAGGTGCAGATCTCGCAGCGCCTCACGCAGGCGTTCCCCTATTCACCCGTGAACCTGTACCGGGCGCTGCGCTCGATCAACCCGTCGCCCTACATGTTCTATTTCGATTTCGGCGACAGCCAGCTCGTGGGCGCATCGCCAGAGATCCTGGTGCGCCGCGAGGGGCACAAAGTGACGCTGCGTCCCATCGCCGGCACGAGGAAGCGCGGGTCCACGCCCGAGCGCGACCTCGAGATGGAGCGCGAGCTCGTGAGCGACCCGAAGGAGCGCGCCGAGCACCTGATGCTGATCGACCTGGGCCGCAACGACGTGGGCCGCATCGCGAAGGTGGGCTCGGTGAAGGTGACCGAGACCATGGTGGTCGAGCGTTACTCGCACGTGATGCACATGGTGTCGAACGTGGAGGGCGAGGTGGATCCGGCGCTCACGCCCATGCAGCTCCTGCGCGCGACGTTCCCCGCGGGCACCGTGACCGGCGCGCCGAAGGTGCGCTCCATGGAGATCATCGACGAGCTGGAACCGGAGGAGCGCGGCGTGTACGCCGGCGCCGCGGGCTATCTCGGCTTCAACGGCAACCTCGACCTCGCCATCGCGATCCGCACGGGCGTGGTGAAGGACGGCAAGCTCTACGTCCAGGCGGCCGCGGGGATCGTGGCCGATTCCATTCCCGAGAACGAGTGGCTCGAGACGCAGAACAAGGCGCGCGCGCTCCTCGCCGCGGCCGAGCTGGTGCACGCCGGGCTCGACGCCCCGCTCGCGTGAGGACGACGCCATGCTCCTCATGATCGACAACTACGATTCCTTCACCTACAACCTGGTGCAGTACCTGGGAGAGCTGGGCGAGGACGTGCGCGTGGTGCGCAACGACGAGAAGACCCTGGACGAGATCGAGGCGATGGCGCCCGATCGCATCGTGCTCTCGCCGGGACCGTGCACGCCCAACGAGGCGGGCGTGTCGCTCGCCCTCATCGACCGCTTCAAGTCGCGCGTGCCGATCCTGGGCGTGTGCCTCGGCCACCAGGCGATCGGCCAGGCGTTCGGCGGCAAGGTCGTGCACGCGAAGACGCTCATGCACGGCAAGGTCTCGCGCATCCACCATGGCGGCACGGGCGCCTTCCGCGGCCTGCCCACGCCCTACGACGCGACCCGCTACCATTCCCTGGCCATCGAGCGCGCGAGCTGCCCGGCCGAGCTCGAGGTGACCGCGTGGACCGAGGACGGCGAGATCATGGGTGTCCGGCACCGCACCCTCGCCGTCGAGGGCGTGCAATTCCATCCCGAATCGATCCTCACCGAGCACGGCCACGCGCTGCTGAAGAACTTCCTCACGGAGCAACGGTAATGGCGACCTTCACACCCCTCGAGGCGATCAATCGCCTCTGCGACAAGCGCGAGATCTTCTACGACGAGATGGTGGACCTCATGCGCCAGGTCATGGAGGGCAAGGTGGCGCCCGTGCAGCTGGCGGCCATCCTGATGGGCCTGCACGTGAAGACCGAGTCGGTCTCGGAGATCGCGGCGGCGGCCTCCGTGATGCGCGAATTCTCGACCAAGGTGGACGCGGGCGGCGTGCCCCATCTCGTGGACACGTGCGGCACGGGCGGCGACAAGGCGCACACGTTCAACATCTCGACCTGCGCGGCGTTCGTCGCGGCGGCGGGCGGCGCGCACGTGGCCAAGCACGGCGGTCGCGGCGTCTCCTCGCAATCGGGCAGCGCCGACGTCCTCGAGGGCCTCGGCGTGAACCTGGCGCTCACGCCCGAGCAGGTGGGCCTGTGCATCCGCGAGGTGGGGCTGGGCTTCATGTTCGCCCCGAGCCACCACCCGGCGATGAAGCATGCGGCGCCGGTGCGCAAGGAGCTCGGTATGCGCACGATTCTCAACATCCTCGGGCCGCTCACGAATCCCGCGGGCGCGCCCAACCAGGTCATGGGCGTCTTCCACGCGGACCTGGTCGGCATCCAGGCGCGCGTATTGAAGATGCTGGGCAGCCGCCACGTGCTCACGGTGCACGGCCACGACGGCCTGGACGAGATCACGCTTACGGGACCCACTTTCGTGGCGGAGCTCAAGCACGACTTCATCACCGAGTACACGATCGAGCCCAAGCAGTTCGGCCTCGACCTCGCGCCCATCGAGGCGGTCCAGGTGAAGGACGCGGCCGAGTCGCGCGCGCGCGTCGAGGCGGTGCTGGGCGGCGAGGCCGGGCCCTCGCGCGACGTGGTGATCCTCAACGCGGCCGCGGCGCTCTACGTCTCGGGTGTCGCCGGGAGCCTCTGGGACGGCGTGGCGCTCGCGCGCGACACCCTCGCCAGCGGCGCCGCACGCTCGAAGCTCGACCAGCTCGTGAAGTTCACGCGCGGGTTCGCGCCATAGTGTCCACGGTGCTCGCGAAGATCCTCGAGGCCAAGCGCCGCGAGGTCGAGGAGGCGAAGCGGCGCGTGCCGCCCCATGAGATCGAGCGCCTCGCGCGCGAAGCCGCGCCTCCGCGCGGTTTCGAGAAGGCGCTCCGCGCGAAGATCGCCGCGGGCAAGCCCGCCGTCATCGCCGAGATCAAGCGCGCGAGCCCCAGCCGCGGCCTCATCCGTGCCGACTTCGATCCGTCGCGCATCGCCGCATCCTATGAAGCGAACGGCGCGGCGTGCCTTTCGGTGCTCACCGACCGCGAGTTCTTCGGCGGTTCGGCCGAGGACCTCAAGGCCGCCCGGGCCGCGTGCGCGCTGCCGGCGCTTCGAGAGGACTTCATGGTCGATCCCTACCAGGTGCACGAAGCGCGCGCCTGGGGGGCCGATTGCATCCTCCTCATCGTGGGGGCGGTTCCCGATGGCGAGATGCGGATCCTGGAGAATCTGGCGCGCGACGTGGGCCTGGATGTCCTGGTCGAGTGCCATGACGGCGGCGAGCTCGCGCGGGCCCTCGCGTTGCGCACGGCCCTCATCGGGGTGAACAACCGCGACCTGCGCACGTTCCAGACCCGCCTGGAAACCACCTTGGGCCTGGTTCGCGACGTCCCCACGGATCGTCTGCTGGTCACCGAAAGCGGGATTTCGCAGCCTTCGGACGTGCTGCGCCTCCGGGAGGCCGGAGTGAGCGCTTACCTAGTGGGCAGCGCCTTCATGGCCGCCCCCGACCCGGGGAAAGAGCTTTCGAGGCTGTTTTCAGGGAGCTGAAGGGGGTGTTGTTTCGGCGCAACAAGCCGGTTTGTTTGTTGCAGGAACGGCAATAAACCGCTTGAGTGAACGTCGTTGCTTTGGCATCATGCCGGAGACTTCTCAAAAAGAATTCGGGGAAGTTCCAAGAATCGGGGCTACGAAAATCCCCGCTGAGGTTCCCAAGAAATCGCATAAGCAATTACGGCCTCACTTCAACAAAGGAGATTCTGATGAACAAGAAGCTGATCGCCCTGGCAGTCGCCGGCGCTTGCGTTGCGCCTGCCGCCATGGCGCAGACTGCGAATCCGGTCACGCTGTACGGCCGCGTGTACGCGACGTTCGAGTCGGTGGAAGCATCGTCGGGCGGAGCGGCTGCGGACGTCGTGCGCCGCAATCGCGTGTCCAACCAGGCTTCGTTGCTGGGCGTGCGTGGGACCGAGGACCTCGGGGGAGGGCTGAAGGCGTTCTTCCAGTTGGAGACTTCGTTCAAGCCGGACCAGAACGACACAACGTTCGCGGATCGGAACAGCGGCGTGGGCCTGCAGGGCGCCTGGGGCTCGGTCCTCATGGGCCGTTGGGACACTCCCTACAAAGTGACGACGATCGCGGTCGACCCGTACGGCGACCTCACGCTCGGCGGCATCACCGCGGCGAACAGCGGCTCGGGCGCACGCAACGTCCAGGCCGAATTCGACCGTCGTGACCAGAACGTCGTGCAGTACTGGTCGCCCAGCATCGCCGGCTTCGCGTTCCGCGCGAGCTACTCGGCGAACGAAGCGCGCACCGCCACCGTGAACCCGCGCAGCAACGGCGCGAGCCTCACCTGGACGGGCGGCCCGGTCTATGTGGGCTACGCGTACCACGAGCTGTTCGATACCGCTTACGGCGGGATCACGCCGCCGAAGCAGACGGCCAACGCGGTGTTCGGCTCGTTCGAGTTCGGCCCGATCAAGGTCGGCGCCGACTACGGCGAGATCAAGCGCACTGGCGATTTCACCGCCGGCGCGTCGATCACCAAGCAGAAGCATTACCTGGCCAACATCGTCTGGACCATCGGCAACAACCAGCTGTCGTACCAGCACCAGAACTCGAAGGGCGGCGACCTGACGAGCCTCTCGACGCAGCCGGATTGCAAAGTGGATGCGGTGGGCTGGCAGTACAACTTCAGCAAGCGCACGTTCTTCCTCGCGCAGTACGTGAAGGTGGACAACAACGACACCGCGACCTGCAACTTCGGCTCGAACACCCTCGCGATCGCCGCGGGCAACGACCCGAAGGGCTTCTCGCTGGGCCTGCGTCACATCTTCTGATCGTTTTCGATCGGAAGCAGTCGAACCAGGGCGCGGCTTCATGCCGCGCCCTTTTTCTTTCCTGAGATGACTCCTTCGCCATTTCGCCGCACCGGCCCCGTGGACGCGCTCATCGCGGCGGCCGACGAGGCGCTGCGCACGCTTTCAGGCGCGGTCGAGTCCTCGCGCCCCTCGCCGGCCTCGGGGCGCGCCGCGCCCGCGCTCGACGGCGATCGCAGGCTCTCCGCAGGGCTCATGCGCGTGAACCACGCGGGAGAGGTCTGCGCGCAGGCGCTCTACAGCGGGCAGGCGCTCGTGGCGCGCGAGCCACGCGTTCGCGATGCCCTGCGGCACGCCGCAGCCGACGAGCGCGATCACCTCGCCTGGTGCCGCCGGCGCCTCGAGGACCTGGGCGAAGGCCCGAGCGCCCTGGACCCGCTCTGGTACGCCGGATCCTTCGCGTGGGGCATCGCCTCGGGGCTCGCCGGCGACCGCTGGAGCCTTGCCTTCCTCGTGGAGACGGAAGCGCAGGTCGAGCGGCATCTCGCGGGACACCTCGACCGACTGCCGGAGGGCGACACCGCGAGCCGCGAAGTGGTCGCGCAGATGCGCGAGGACGAGATTCGCCATGGCGCGAGCGGGCGCTCGCTGGGCGCGGCCGAGCTG
>DATBEA010000407.1:0-3519 GCA_036276215.1 Usitatibacter sp. | reverse complement strand
TCGAGAAGAGGAACGACGACTGGCGCTGGGCGATGCTCGGCTTCGGTGAATGCCGGCTGATGGTGGACGAGTCGATCAATGTCCACCCGGATTCGCCGCGGTTATCCGTGCTCTACCTGTATCCCGAGGACGTGGCGGACTACCACAGGCAGTTGCGCGAGAACGGGTTGGATGTTCCCGCCCTCGCGGAGTCCTTCTACGGCATGCGCGAATTCCGGATCGACGATCCCGATGGGAATCGCCTCTGGATCGGGCAGCCTACCTGAGCCTGCCCGCCGCTTTCGCCGCTGCCACTTCGTCCGCCAGCTCCTTGCCGCTCTTGTAGTGCGGAACGCGGAAGACGAGCCGCTTGGTGCGCTGCCAGAAGGCGTTGGAGCCGTTCACTTCCTCGTTCCAGTACTTGTTGGCGAGCGCCATGTTGCGCGGCACGTCGAGCATGAAAGCGTCGTGCGAGCCGTGCCCCCCGAACATGTAGAGCTTGCCGTCGAACATCTCGTAGACGTCGGCATCGCCGCCCCACGGGATGCCGTACACGATGCCGTTCGTGCAGTAGCCGCCGAACTGCGGCAGGTATTTGTCGGGCGCGGCGTCGAACAACGCCTTGTGCTCAGGGGTGGCGAAATAGAACGTGACTTCCTTGTACGTGCTCTTGATCGCGGGCGATCCCTGCTTGTACGCGTGGTCGGTGAAGTACGCGACCACGTCGGCGCCTTTCAGGAGCACGCGCTTGTCTTCGCCTTCCGGGACGGCGTTCACCGGTGAGTAGCCCGCGCCGGGACTCTGGGTCACGAGCGGGGCGCATGCGGCGCTGAGGATCGACATGGCGATGAGCAATGCTTGGACTGCGCGACGCATCAAAAGATTCCTTTCTAACGCTGGGTGACGGTGGTGGCGCCCTTGCCTGCGGGCAGTCTTGCGATCTCGGAAAGCACGAGGGAGGGCGTGAGCACTTCCGGCAGCAGCCTCGGCGCATCTTCGCCGGGCACGTACAGCGCGTAGACCGGCACCGCGTTTCGCCCCAGCGAGGCGAGCGTCGAGGTGATGCGAGGGTCCTGGCGCGTCCAATCGGCCTTCAGCAACACGACGTCGCGCGCGGCGAACGCCTTCACGACGTCGCCGTTGTGCAGGGCGATGCGCTTGTTCACCTGGCAGGTGACGCACCAGGCGGCCGTGAAATCGACGAAGACGGGATGGCCTTCGGCGGTGAGCGAGCGGACCTTCTCGGGCGACCACTCCTGCCAGCCCGCCTCCGCGTTCGCGGCGGCGAGGGTGTGCTCATGCTCCGGCGGCCACGCGATGGCGATGCCCGCCACGACCAGGATCGCGGCGAGCGCGGTGTAGCGCAAGCCCGCGGAATTCGCGGCGCGTCCATAGGCCCATGCGCCCATCGCCACGAGGACCAGGCCGCACAGGAGCGCGAGCACCGCGTCGTTGCCCGCTTGCGCGCCCAGCACCCACGCGAGCCACGCGACCGTGGCGTAGAGCGGAAACGCGAGCACCTGCTTGAAGGTCTCCATCCACGCGCCGGGCTTCGGAAGCTTGCGCAGCAGCGCCGGAAAGAGCGAGAGCGCGATGACGGGCAGCGCCATGCCGATCGCCAGCACGGCGAAGATCGCGAGCGAGAGCGCCGCGCCCTGCGAGAGCGTGAATCCCACCGCCGCTCCCATGAAGGGCGCGGTGCAGGGTGTCGCGACCACGGTCGCGAGCACGCCCGAGAGGAACGCATCGGCATATCGCCCGCGCGCCGAGAGGTTGCTCGTCATCGATTGCGCGAAGGCGCCCCACTCGAACACGCCCGAGAGGTTCAACGCCAGCACGAAGAAGAGCGCCGCCAGCACGGTGACGAACGCGGGCGACTGGAGCTGGAAGCCCCAGCCCAGCTGGGTGCCGCCCGCACGCAGCAGCAGCATGAGCCCGGCGAGCACGAGGAAAGACACGACGACGCCAGCACCGAAGACGATTCCCTGCAGCTTCATGGCGCGCGCATCGCCGTGCGCGTGCTCGACGAAGCCCATCACCTTGATCCCGAGCACGGGGAAGACGCAGGGCATGAGGTTCAGGAGGATCCCGCCGATGAACGCGAAGGCGAGCGCGGCGAGCGCGCTGCCACCCACGCTGCCACCGATCCCTCCACCGCCGGTAGAAGCGGCCGGCGCGCCGGGCAGCGAAGCGCCCACGTTCGCGGCGACCTCGATGGCCTTGCGTCCCGACGATCCGTGCCAGCCGCTCTCGGAGAACGCCACGCCCTTCACGGACTGCACGCCGGGAAGCGGCGGGTCGGCGAGCTTCATCTCGACGGTGACCGAGCGGCCCTCGCGCACGAGCTTCTCGGGCGCGGCGGGATCGGTGAGGCCTTCGCGCTCGGGGAAGAAGAAGAGCTGCGCCGGCGGCTCGCTGCCCTCGGGCGCGGTGAGGCGCACGGCGAGCTTGCCGTTGGCGATCGCCGCGTCGTATCTCCAGCCCGCGGCATCCACGGGAAGCTGGTTGCGCGCACGTTCGATTCCCACCTGGAAGCTCGGGTCGCCGGCGGGTTGCGCGGCGGCCACGGCCACCGAAAGATCGAGCGCGCCCTTCTCGGGAATGCAGATGTCCCGGCAGACCAGCCAGTCGACGTCGGCCCTGATGCCGGCCGTGCCGGGTGCCGCATCGGGCGGCACGGAGATGTCCGTGAGCAGGATCACCTCGTCCTCGTAGCCGTAGTTCATCAGCGGGCCGACGGGAAGCTTCTGCGGATACGGCCACTGGATGTCGCCCGCCTTCCATCCGGCGGGAAGCGTCCACTTGATCTTCGTGGGAAGCCCCGAGTCTCCGGGGTTCTTCCAGTACGTGTGCCACTGCGGCTCCATGCGCAGGCGCAGGCCCACGGCGAAGGTCGATCCGGGACGCGCGGCGGCCTTCTCCGTGACGAGCTGGGCCTCGACATGCTCGGTCTTCACGGAGGGCGCGGCGAGCGCCGCGAGGGCCGCGGCGAGGCCCGCGAAAGCGAGCGCGGCGCGCCCGGCGGGGGAAAAAGGTGACATCACGTAAAATTATAGGCCTATGTTGTGGATCAAGTCCCTGCACCTCATCTTCGTCATCGCCTGGTTCGCGGGGATCTTCTACCTCCCGCGGCTCTTCGTTTACCACGCCATGGCGACCGATTCGCTCTCGCAGGAGCGCTTCGTCCTCATGGAACGCAAGCTCTACCGCGGGATCATGATGCCCTCCATGGTCCTCGCGATCGCCTTCGGCGCCTGGCTCTGGCTGGGGTACGGCGTCACCGGCGGGTGGCTGCACGCGAAGCTCGTCCTCGTGGCGCTCCTCGTCGCCTACCAGTTCTGGATGGGCGCCATCGCGCGTGATTTCGCGCGGGGTGCCAACCGCCGTTCCCACGTCTTCTACCGCTGGATCAACGAGCTGCCCGTGGCCCTCCTCGCGGGCATCGTGGTCCTCGCCGTGGTGAAGCCCTTCTGATGGCCGAGAATCGCCCCCGCATCCTGGTTAAACAGGACACGGGCACACATTATTTCTTCGCTCCGT
>DATBEA010000406.1:0-6146 GCA_036276215.1 Usitatibacter sp. | reverse complement strand
GGGAAGATCTACATGGCGTTGCCCGAGCAGCCCATCGGCACGGTCACCGCCGACTGGACGACCCAGGGGCGGCTCCTTCCGGGCGAGCTCATCTCCGGGCGGCGGACCCTCGTATACTCGGGACCCATCCGCACGCCGCTGCTGGAAGATACGATCGCGTTGCGCATCTCGGCCGACGGCCGGCGCCTCGTGTCCCCGCAGCGCCTCCAGTTCTATTTCGAAATCGACGTGGATTGAAAATGGGTCGTGATGCAACGCGCGTTCTCGCGGGAGCGCTGGCAGCCGGTGCGTTCCTGCTTTGCGCGGACGCAGGCGCGCAGGGCTTCGCCGCGCTCGTGTCGCCGCCGCGCTTCGAGCTCGCCGCCAAGCCGGGCGAGAAGCTGCGCCAGGTGATGGAGATCACCAACGCGAGCGCGCAGGGCGCGAAGTACCGCCTGCGCACCGCGGACTGGTCGCTCGACGCCGCGGGCTCGGTCAAGTTCGACGAGCCGCTCGCCGCGGGAAGCTGCCGCCCCTGGGTCGCCATCGAGAGCCGGCAGGTCTCCGTCGCCCCGGGGGGAAAGTATCGCTACCGCTTCGAGATCGCAGTGCCCGAGGACGCGAAGCCCGGCGAGTGCCGCTTCGCCATCATGGTGGAAGGCGACGAGCAGAGCGTGCAGACGCCCGGCGGCCCGTCGTTCCCGATCTCCGGACGCCTGGGCGTGATCGTGTACGTGACGATCGGCGATGCGCATCCCGAGCTCGAGGTCGTCGGCGCGCGCGTGGAGTCCGTGAACAACGAGCCCACCCCGGTGATCTCGGTCAAGAACAACGGCACCGCGCACGGCCGGCTCACCGGTTTCCTTTCCGGCACCGACGCCTCCGGCAGGAAGCTCGACTTCACGCCATCGACGTTGCCGATCCTCGTGGGCGAGTCGCGCACGCTGCCGCTCGTGGTGTACGGCGACAAGGACGAAGCGGTAAAGATCGCCTACCCGATCACGATCCGCGGCAAGCTCGAGTGGTCCGGCAAGTCCGCTCCCTTCGAGCAGACCTTCTCGCGGTGACATGGCGCGGGCGCTCGCGATCGCCTTCCTCGCGGGCTTGGCCTCCCTCCACTGCAACGCGCAGGATTACGAAGACAAGCTGATCGAGGGCGGCAAGCTCGAGCCGCTCGCCGCCGAAGGCGGCGACACGACGTACAACTCGGAAGGCCCCGCGCGAAGCTGGCGGGTCGAGGGCTACGCGAGCCGCATCGAGCAGGGCGACACCATCCGCCACGAGAACGGCATGGTGCTCGCCGGGCGCCTCGACACGCTGCAGTACGGCGCGCTCAGCATCGACGCGACGTTGCGCGGCGCCGGCACCGCGAGCGTGGTGACCTTGTGGCAGAGGGGCCTCGCCTTCGACAACGGCTGGGTCGCGAACAACGGCCTGGGCACGCTCAACACGCCCGCCATCGATCTCACGCGCAACCAGTTCCGCTTCTACCTTCCAACCTTCCCGGTGCTCGGCGCCTCCACCGAATGGATCCGGCACGGCGGCGACCTGGTGGTCCAGGCGAGCGCGGGCCAGCCGGGCCTCTACGACGGCATTCGCGTTGCGGGCTTCTCGCGCCTCGGAGGCAGCCTGTCCACGCTCGGCGCGCAGCTTCGCGTCGACCGCAACCTCTCGATCGGCGTGCAGCTCGCCGACGCGAACAACGTTCCGGCGAGCGTCGATCCGTCGCTGCCGTCGCCGAAGGTTTCGGGGCGCTCCGTGTTCGCCGCGCTGCAATGGCACGACGCCGCCTCGCAATTGCAGCTCAACGCCCTCGACAGCGAGACCAGCGACACCGGCCGCCACAACTTCGGTATATGGGCCGACGGCGAAATGCGCGATGGCCGCTTCCACCACAACTACGGGCTATTCCGCTTCGAACCCGACTTGAGCTGGGCCTACACGCCGGTGAACCGCGACCTGCAGGGCGGCTACTATCGCTTGAGCTACTCGAGCCAGCAGTGGAACTGGTCCGCGGGCGTCGACGGCGTGGCGCCCGTCACGGACGCACCCGGCACGCGCGGCTGGTTCAGCACCGGCAACATCCGCTACCAGGCGGACACGACCACCGGCGTCGGAGGGGGAAGCACGCTTCGCACGGGCCAGGGCCCGAGCGCCTTCGCGGGCTACGCCTTCCTCGACAAGCAGACGATGCTCGGGACGACCCGCGTGCAAGTGGATGTGGTCTCGGCGTCGGGGCAGGAGCATAGCCGCCAGCTCACCGTGGACCAGGCGTGGCCGACGCAAGTGGGCCTGCGCCTCAGCACGTCGCTCCAGGCGGGCGAGCAGAAGACCACCGACACGGACGTGAGGCGATTTTCCGTCGCGGCCTTCGGCGGCATCGACCTCACCAACAACCTCTCCATCGAGGGCAACATCCGCTACAGCCTCGATCGCGACACGGCGCGAACCACCGGACTCTTCGCGAACCTGGGGCTTGCCTGGAAGATCACGCAGCGCTGGTCGTTGCTCGCCACGTACTACGACAATCGCAGCGAGGTGACGCCCTTCGCCACGCTCGAGCCCGTGGTGGTGCAGCCGCTGCCCGTGGTGCCGCGCGACCGCGCGTTCTTCCTCAACGTGCGCTACGAGGATCACGCCGGCACGCCGGTGGCGCCGCTGGGCGGGATGCCCGGAACCGGCGCGGGCTCGCTCACGGGATACGTCTTCTACGACGCCAACGACAACGGCCGGCGCGACGCAACCGAGCAGGGAGCCGCGAACCTCACGGTGATCCTCGACGGGCGCTTCGGTGCCCGCACCGACAAGGATGGGCGGTTCGAATTCCCGCTGCTCGCCTCGGGCTCGCACGCCATCGCGATCATTCCCGACAACCTCGCGCTTCCGTACTCGATCTCAGGCGAAGGCCGGCGCGAGGTGATCATCCATACGCGCGAGACCACGACGCTCGACGTCGCGGCGGTGAAACCGCGGTAGCGTCAGGGTTGCTCGAGTGAAAGCGAGACGGGCCAGCCATAGCGGCCCGGCGCCGCCCCCGGCGCGATCTGCAGCTCGTACGACACTGCAAGCGGCGCGGGCTTTGGACGCCCGACCATCGACGCCATGCGAAGCGTCGCGGCTTGCGCGCTCGCCACGAGCTCTCCCGGAAGGCCAAGCACCTTCGCCGCCGTGAACACCGGGTTGGCCAGTTGCGCGCGGATCAGGTAGCCGGCGCGATCGTTCACGAGGAGATCCAGTTGCGCCCCGCTCACGGTGATCGATCCGCGTGCGATGTCGTCCGGAGTGAGGTCGATGGCCGCGGGATGGCCCAGCAGCCGAAGTTGCATCACGTGCGGGACACTGATGCTGAAGTCGACGGAGGCGGACGCCCTGGAAGCGCCGGCGCCCCTCGCGACATCGGAGGCGGCACGCGCATCCGCGCTCGCGGCAATCACTGCCGCGAAGGCCATCCATGCCCATGTCCCGGGACCGCGCATGGGAGGATTCTGCCCCTATTTTGTGACACGATCCACACTTTCCGGAAAATGCTGTTCGTGGCCGCCGGAAACGATGGCGCCCATGGCCGATACGCTAGACTCCTTAGCTTGCCGCAACGCCCGCACCTCTCCGCGCTCCACGCCACGCTCGCACTCCTGGTGGTCCTCGTCTGGGGCTCGAACTTCGTGGTCATCAAATGGGCGTTGCGCGACTTCCCGCCGTTCTTTTTCGCGGCGCTGCGATTCTTCTTCAGCGCCTTTCCTTTCGTGCTCTTCATCCGCCGGCCGCGCGTCGCGTGGAAGTGGCTCGTGCTTTATGGCGTGCTGCTCGGCGCGGGGCAATTCGGCCTCCTCTTCCTCGCGATGCGCGCGGACATCTCGCCGGGCATGACCTCGCTCGTGATCCAGATGCAGGCGTTCTTCACCGTCGGGCTCTCGGTCGCGATCTTCCACGAGCGCGTGGGTGGCTGGGCGCTCGCCGGCCTCGTGCTTGCCGCCGCGGGCCTCGCCGTGATCGGCTGGAACCTCGATGCGACGGTGACGGCGCGCGGGGCGATCCTGGTGCTCTTCGCCGCGTTCTTCTGGGCGTGCGCCAACATGGTCGTGAAGAAGGCCGCGCTGGAATCCAGGGCGAGCGTGCCGATGCTCGCGTTCATCGTGTGGTCGAGCGTGTTCGCGGTCCCGCCGCTGCTCATCCTCAGCGCGGCGTTCGAAGGCCTCTCGGCCGGCTGGCAGGCATGCCTCTCGGCGAACTGGGCGGGCTGGCTCGCGGTGGCATGGCAATCCACCGGCAACACGCTCTTCGCCTTCGCCGCGTGGAGCTGGCTCCTCACGCGCTACGACGCCGCGGTGATCTCGCCCTGGGCGCTCCTGGTGCCGGTGTTCGGCATGGCCTCCTCGGCGGCGATCCTGGGCGAGCCCTTTCCCCCATGGAAAGTCGCAGCCTTCGCGATGGTGATGGCGGGAATCGCATTGGGCACGCTGGTGCCGGCGTTGATATCATCGCGCCAACGTTCAACAGGAGACCGACGATGAGCTTTCGCAGAGCTTTCGTGGCCGCACTCGCCGCGCTGCTCACCCTCCCCGCCGCCGCCAAGGTCGTCACGAAGGACATCTCGTACCAGGCCGACGGCAAGACGATGAAGGGCTACCTCGCCTACGACGACGCGAAATCGGGCCCGCAGCCCGGCGTCCTCGTGATCCACGAATGGTGGGGCCTTAACGATTACACGAAGATGCGCACGCGGGAGCTCGCCGAAATGGGCTACGTCGCATTCGCCGCCGACATGTTCGGCGACGGCATGACCACGCGCGATCCCAAGGAGGCGCAGGCGTGGTCCTCGGGCGTGAGCAAGGAGGAGGGAGCGCTCGCGGGCCGCTCGAAGGCGGGCCTCGAGGTACTCAAGAAGCAGCCCGGAGTGGATGCCAAGCACCTCGCCGCGATCGGATTCTGCTTCGGCGGCACCACGGTCCTGCGCCTTGCCTATTCGGGCGAGCCGCTCGACGCCGCCGTGACCTTCCACGGCGGGCTCGTCGCGCCCACCGACGCGGAGGCGAAGGCGATCAAGACCCACCTCCTCGTGCTGCACGGCAACGAGGACCACTTCATCAAGCCGGAAACCATCGAGAGCCTGAAGAAGACGCTCGACGCCAACAACGTGGACTGGTACATGGTGACGTACGCCCATGCGGTGCACGCGTTCACCAATCCCGAGGCCGACAGCTTCAAGATCCCCGGGATCGGCTACAACAAGGAAGCCGCCACGCGCTCGTGGGACGAGATGCAGCGGTTTTTCAGGGAAGAGATGAAGTAACCGTCGTTCCCGTGCCGGCTACTTGTCCTCCGGATTCACCTCCAGCGCCACGAGGATCCGCGCCACCATGTTGTAGGTGGCGATCGCCGCGGTGAGCTCGACGACCTCGGTCTCGTTGAAACGCTTGCGGACTTCGGCGAAGAGGGCATCGGGCACCCGGATGTCGCGCGTCATCGCGGCGGCATAGCGCATCGCGAGGCGCTCGTCGGCATTGAAGGCGGGATCGCTCATCGCCCGGTCCGCGTCGTCCAGCTTCCCCCGCAGCGATTCGTTCCCGCCGGCCGCCACGTATTCGGGCCAATGGTGCTTGAACTCGTAGCTGGCGCCCGTGAGACGCGCCACCACGCAGATGGCGATCTCCTTCAGGCGCGGATCGACGCTGAATTCGCGCCGCACCGCGCCCACGTAGGCGTTCCACCCGCGCGCGAGCGGCTCGCTCCAGAGAAGCGCCAGGTCGAGGTTGATGTACTTCCCGCCGCGGCGCTTGAGGATGGCTTCGGTGAGGCTCGGATCGCGAGACGCGGCTTCGGGACTCCAGGCGATGATGCGCACGGTCTTCTTTCCTCCTTATATATTCGGTGCTTCCCGGGGACGATCCCGCCGTAGTGGATTATGCGGACAATCGCACCACCGACTGGACTATGTGGGTGCATCATGAACCGGCTTGTAAGGATCGCCAGCAAGTTTTTCCTGCTTCTGCTGGCTCAAGGTTGGAAATGGCGATCTTGCCAGCAATCTATTTGTGGCAACTCGGCGCGATGAATACAAATCCCTATTTGCGTCGATGGGCGCGACTTTGCCAGACGTCGCGTCAAATCGGGTCTATTCGTGGCGGCTCTCATTCCGGAGACTTCGCCGAAATCATAGTAGTACGCGA
>DATBEA010000405.1:0-9847 GCA_036276215.1 Usitatibacter sp. | reverse complement strand
TCCTCGAGATCACCGGCGGCAAGGGTGTGGACGTGGTGCTCGATTGCACCGCCGGCGCGGGCACGGTGCCGGTCCTGCTCGGGATGGAGGCGTTGAAGCGCAAGGCGGGCGTGATGGTCGTGCAAGGCGAGATGGCCGACTTCCCCAACTTCCCCATCGGCAAGATGACGGTGAAGTTCGTGACGCTGAAGAGCGCGCGCGGCCACAGCTTCAAGGCTTGCGAGCTGGCGCTCCGGCAGCTCGCCTCGAAGCGCTTTCCCCTCGAGCGCGTGACGACGCATACATTCGGCTTGGCCGACGTGGATCTCGCGATCCGCTCGGTGGGCGGGCAAGGCGTGCCCGACGTGATCCACGCCTCACTCATGCCCTGGAAGTAGCCGGCGGCCATGAGCCTCTGGAGTGGCCAGGACCCGAACGCGCGCGGCCCGGGCAGCCCCGGAAAGGGCGAGCCGCACCTGGGCGCCGTCGAGCGCCTCAAGGACTGGACGCGTGGGCGCTTCGTCCTGGTGGCCGAGGAAACGGTCCTGGTCAGCGAAAGCGCCACGACGCTTCCCGGCTATCCGCCCACGCAGACGCTCGTCGCCTTCTGGACGCTCGACGGCACGCGCCACCATTTCAAGGTCTTCAAGCCCGTCGAGGAGGTGGTCGAGGACGACTTGCCCCCGCCCTGGCTCAAGGCCTCGCTCGCCTACTCGGAAGGAATGTCATGCAGCTGTTGCTGAAGACCGTCATGCGGACCCAGGGCAACAACCTGGCGTTGAAGGACGGGACGGTGACGCCGCGCGGATTCGAATTCGAGTTCGTCGAGGTCGATCCCCTCATCGACGCGTTCCGGCGCATGGTGCGCTCGCTCGAATTCGACCTGTCCGAGATGGCGCTCACGACGTATCTCACCGCGCGCGAGCACGGCAAGAAGATGACGGGGCTGCCCATCTTCCTCGTGCGCGCGTTCCACCACGGCGCCATCTGGGTGAACGCGAAAGCCGGAATCAATTCGCCCAGGGACCTCGAGGGCAAGCGCGTCGGCGTGAATCGCGGCTACACCGTGACCACGGGGCTGTGGGCGCGCAGCGTCCTCGCGCACCAGTACGGCGTGGATCTTTCGAAGATCACCTGGGTGCTTTCGGGCGACGAGCACGTGGCCGAGTTTCGCCCGCCCGCCAACGTGGTCCCCATGGAAAAGGGCCGCAAGATGGCCGACCTGGTGGTCTCGGGCGAGCTCCCGGCGGCGATCGGCATCGAGGTGGACCATGCGGACGTGAGGCCCCTCATCGCGAACCCGAAGGAAACCGCGCTCGACGCGCTGCGCAAGACCGGGCACTACCCGATCAACCATTTGATGGTGGTGAAGGACGAGCGGCTCGCCGAGGATCCGTCGCTGGGCCCCAGGATCTTCGAGGCGTTCGCCGAGGCCAAGCGCATCTACGTGGAAAGGCTGCGGGCGGGCGCGATCGCCAAGCCCACCGCCGTCGACCAGACGAACCTCCGCGTGATGGAGATCACGGGCCGCGATCCCCTGCCCTACGGCATCGGCCCCAACCGCGCGATGCTCGAGGAGGCGATCGCCTCGGCGCTCGAGCAGAAGATCCTCACGCGCCCGGTGCGCGTGGAATCGCTTTTCCCGGAGAACACGCACGCGCTCTCGGCGTAAGCCACGGCGCAGAATCGAATCGCAGGTGCGATGACTTTGACGCGAAGGAGATGACATGACGGTCCAGGAAATCACCCGCAGGCCCACGACGAAGCGCCCGCAGGTCGCGATCATGAACGCGGTGCACGATCTGCCCGTTCTCGTCGCCCGCGACAACGGCTTCTACAAGGACGAGGGGCTCGACATCGATTTCGTCACCACGCCCGGCATGGCGCAGGTGAGCACGAAGCACTTCGTGAAGTTCGACTCGATCTTCGACCGCCCGCTCGATTCCACCTACAACGAGGGCGGCATCGACACGTACCGCATGTGCGAGTGGGGAATCATGAAGCGCGCGGTCGAGGCCAACACGGAGAACCTGCGCGCACGCAAGATCGTGGCGCTCGGCGCCGCGATGTCGTCCTTCGCCATCGTCGTGCGTCCCGACTCGCCCTACTACGAGCCCGAGATGCTCAAGAATGTCCCGATCGCCGTGACGCCGAACAACGGCTCGCACTTCACGACGCTGAAGATCATGGAAGGCTTCCTGCAGAAGGAGCACGTGAAGACCACGACCGCGGGCTCGATGCCGAAGCGGATCGAGGCGCTGCGCGAAGGCAAGGCGCTGGCGGTGAGCCTGATGGAGCCGTGGATCAGCTATGCGCAGAAGCTGGGGCTTCGCATCGTGGTGGAGTCGCACTCCACGCGCGCCGAAGCCGCCGGCGACGATCTCGACGGCGAGACGTTGAAGAAGATGTTCCGCGCCCAGGCGCGCGCCTGCGAAGTGCTCGCCAAGGATCCGCGTCCCTACGTCAAGTACCTGGTCGCCGAAACCGGTGGCCTGCTGCAGGAGAACGAGTTCCAGACCTGGCGCCTTCTCAACGCGCCTCCGCAGCCCTACACGCGCGAGCGCTGGGAAGACACGTACAACTGGACGGTCGGCTGGAACATGACGGTGCCCGGCGCCACGTATGAAAACACCGTCGACAACCGAGCATGGCAATAAAGGGGTCAGAGCCCTTTATCAACAAATGAAAAAGGGCTCTGACCCCAAGGTGCTGGCGCTCCAGCAGATGAAGCGCGACGGCCGCAAGATCGTGGGCGTGGTCGCGTGGGACTACCAGGTCGCGCAGATCGCCGATCGCGCGGGCGTGGACATCGTCTCCGTGGGCGATTCCGTCGGCATCAATCTCTGGGGCCACGCGACGCCGCTCGAAGTAACCATGGACGAGATGATCACGGTGCTGAAGGCCGTGCGCCGCGGAACGAAGCGGGCGCTCGTGAGCTGCGACTTCCCATACGGGCCATTGCAAGCCGGCACGAAGCCCGCGATGGAGGCGGCGATGCGCATGAAGGAAGCGGGCGCGGACATGGTGAAGCTCGACGCCGCCGCGGATTACCCGGAAACGCTCGCGGCGCTGGTCGACGCGGGCATCACGGTTTTCGCGCAGATCGGGATCACCCCGCAAACCGCCGCGAAGCACGGCATCGAGTACGCGCAGATGCTGAAGGGCCAGGTCCAGGTGCCGGCCGAGATGACCGCATCCCTCGTCGAGGAAGCGCGCCTTTGCGAGAAGGCCGGCGCCGCCCTCATCGACTTCACCAACTCCGGGCCCGTGGCAGGCCCCGCGGTCGCGAAGGCCGTGTCGATTCCCGTGATCGGCGGGCTGGGCGGGGGTCCCTGGCTCGATGGGCGCATGCGCATGGCACACGCGGCCATCGGCTACGCCGCCTCCCACCTCGACGGAAAGACCGAGACGTATGCCAACGTGGCGCGCGTCACGCTCGAAGCGCTCGGCGCGTACGCCGAGGATGTGCGCGCGGGCCGCCAGATCCGCGGCGGCATCCCGGTCAAGCCCGCCGCGTAAGCCCGCGATGCCGACCGCGGTCATCGACGGCATCGCCACGCGCTACGAAGTGCTGGGAAGCGGCCCGGCGCTCCTCATGTTCTCGCCGGGCGGCTTCGACGCCACCCTCGAGAAGTGGTCCACGCTGGGCGTCTACGCCAAGGTGAAGCCGCTCGATCACCTCGCGAAAAAATACTCGTGCATCGTCTTCGACCGCCGCGAGACGGGACGCTCCGGCGGACGCGTGGAGGCCATCGGCTGGGCCCAATACGTCGCCCAGGGAAAGGGCCTCCTCGACCACCTCGGCATCGAGCGCGCGCACTTGATGGGCGGCTGCATGGGCTGCTGTCCCGTCGCGGCGTTCGCGGTGGCGCATCCCGAGCGCGTCGAGAGCATCGTCCTGTGGTGGCCCGTGGGCGGCGCGAAATACCGCATCAAGGGGCAATCGCGTTTCGCCGAGCACCTCGCGTTCGTGAAAGCCGAAGGCCTTTCGACGGTCGCCTCGCTTGCGAAGTCCGAGGGAAAATCGTTCGGCGCCGATCCGCGCGTGGGGCCCTGGGCCGCGCCCATCCGCAGCGACGAAGCCTTCGCCGCCGCGTACGTGAAGCAGGATCCAGCCTCCTACGCCGTGAGCGTCCAGGGGATGGCCGCCAACCTCCTCGACCGTGACACCGCGCCGGGGGCCGAGCCCGAGGACCTCATGCGCCTCGCCGTCCCCGCGTTCATCGTGCCCGGCCGCGACGAGTCCCACGCCACTTCGGCCGCGCGCTATCTCGAGGAATGCATCCCGGGTGCACAATACTGGGATGCGCTCCCGGAAGCGCAGACCTCCGAGACCGCCCCGCCCCGCCTCCTCGATTTCCTCGAATCCGCGAGCAGACGATGATCATCGACATCCACGGCCACTACACCACCGAGCCGCAGGCCCTCCACGTTTTTCGCGACAAGCAGCTCGCCGGCCTTGCCGACGCGCTGCGAAAGCCCGCGACCGCCGAGCTCGGCATCACCGACGAGCAGCTGGTGAAAAGCGTGGAGCCCCAGTTGAAGCTCCAGAAGGAGCGCGGCAGCGACCTCACGATCTTCTCGCCGCGCGCCTCGGGAATGGGGCACCACGTGGGCACCGAGGCCATCGGCGTCACCTGGACGCGCATGTGCAACGACCTGATCCACCGTGTATGCACGCTGCTGCCGGAGAACTTCGCGCCCGTGGGACAGCTCCCGCAATTTCCCGGCGCGCCGCCCGCCCACTGCATCCCGGAGCTCGAGCGCATCGTGAAGGAGCTGGGCTTCGTCGGCGTGAACCTGAACCCCGATCCTTCGGGTGGCTACTGGACGGGCCCGCCGCTCATCGACCGCTCGTGGTATCCGCTCTACGAGAAGCTGGTGGAGCTCGAGGTGCCGGCGATGATCCACGTGACGTCGTCCTGCAACCCGAACTTCCACTTCACGGGCGCGCACTACATCAACGCCGACACGACCGCGTTCATGCAGCTCATCCAGGGAGACCTCTTCAAGGATTTCCCGACGCTCAAGTTCGTGATCCCGCACGGCGGCGGCGCGGTGCCGTTCCACTGGGGACGCTACCGCGGGCTCGCGCAGGAGATGAAGCGCCCGCCGCTCGCGGAGCATTTGCTGAAGAACGTGTTCTTCGACACCTGCGTCTATCACCTGCCCGGCATCGAGCTCATGGCGAAGGTGATCCCCGTGGACAACATCCTCTTCGCCTCCGAGATGCTGGGCGCCGTGAAGGGGATCGATCCCACCACGGGCTACAACTACGACGACACCAAGCGCTACGTGGACCAGGTGAAGGCGTTGTCGGAAGCCGATCGCTACAAGATCTTCGAGGGCAACGCGCGCCGCGTGTACCCAAGGCTCGACCGGCGCCTCTCCTCCAGGGGAGCGGCCGCCAAGAAGGTCACCGCATGAACGCCGTCGCGAAGCCACGCTTCGGCATGCCCGGGCGCATCCAGGCGCCGAACTCGCAGCCCCGTTCGATCGCACTCGTGGGCCTCGGCGAAGGCGGCGCCGCCGTCGCGCGGCGTCTCTCGGCCGACGCGCCCGCCAACGTCGAGGTGCACGTGCTTGCGAAGATGAGCCACGACGGCGACGCGCTCGCCGCGATCCAGGCGGGCGGCGGCGATTTGCAGCGCGGCCTCGCGGATGCCGACATGATCTTCATCGTGGCGTGCCGCGGCGACGACGTGGGGCTCGCACCCGTGGTGGCCGGCATCGCGCACGCGAGGAAGCACACCGTGACGGCGCTCTATGTGGTCCCCGACGCCGACGCGACCGGCGGCGAGGACGAGACCCTGCGCACGCTGCGCGAAGACGTGGAGATGCTGGTGGTAATGTCAGACGAGAGCTATGTGCCGGCGATGATCGCCGCGCTCGGCAGCTGAAAACAACGGGAAGACACGGTCCATGAACGACATGACGAAGCCGCTCGCCCTCGATCCACCCTACGACTACGCCGGGTACCTGAGCACCCGCAAGCGCTTCCCCAGCCAGCCGCTGGTCGAGCTGCCCGCGGGCGCGCTCGACATGCCCGGCCCGCTCGTGCCCGCGGGATTCGTGCGCAGCGGCGACAACGACCTCACCACGCGCGGCAAGTCGGCGCCGCTGGGCGAGAAGATGATCCTCGTGGGGCGCCTCATCGACGCGGATGGGCGCCCGGTGCGCAAGTCCCTCGTGGAGATCTGGCAAGCCAACGCATCCGGGCGCTACCACCACCCCGGCGACAACCACGAAGCCCCGCTCGACCCGAACTTCGAGGGGATCGGCCGCACGCTCACCGACGACGAGGGGACGTTCCGCTTCATCACCGTGAAGCCCGGATCCTATCCGTGGCGCAACCATTCCTTCGCGTGGCGGCCTCAGCACATCCACTTCTCGCTGCTCGGGAACTCGCCGGTGCAGCGCCTCATCACGCAGATGTATTTCCCCGGCGATCCGCTGCTCGACATCGACCCGATCTACAACAGCGTGCCGGACCCCGAGGCGCGCAAGCGCATGGTCTGCTCGCTCGACCTGCGCACCGGCATCGAGGAGATCGCGCTGGGCTACCGCTTCGACATCGTCCTCGCGGGCGCGAAGTCCACGCCGATGGGGCTCTGACATGCCCGCACGCACGCCTTCGCAGACGATCGGACCCTTCTTCCACCTGGGCTTGCGCTGGCCCGGCGCGCACCGCGTTGCCTTCACCGAAAAGGGCGAGCCCATCGTGCTCACCGGCCGCATCACCGACGGCGCGGGCGATGCCGTAAGCGACGCGCTTTTCGAGACGTGGCAGCGCTGCGCCACGGGCGATGCGCCCGCATGCGCCACCGGCGGCGCCAACCCGAACGGCTTCGGCCGCGTCGAGACCGCTCCCGACGGCACCTTCCGCATCGAGACCACGATGCCCGGGGGCCGCGCGCCGTCCATCGACGTCGCGATCTTCGCGCGCGGGTTGCTGAAGCCCCTGCGCACGCGCGTATACCTCTCCGAGGAGGCGGCGCGTGCCGATCCGGCGATCGCCACCCTCGCGAGCTCGCCCCGCCTCGCGACGCTCGTCGCCCAGCGTGCCGGGAACGGCGAGTACCGATGGGACGTACGCCTGCAGGGCGAAGGCGAGACCGCTTTCTTCGCGTTCTAGCGGCCGATGGCCTCGAGCCTTCCCGGCCGCACCCTCGCCCGGCCCTCCTTCGAGGCGGCATTCGGCCCGCAAGCGTTCCTGCGCGCGATGCTCGCTTTCGAGTCGGGACTCGCCCACGCGCAGGCTGCCGAAGGCTTGATTCCCACGCGCGACGCCGAAGCGATCGCAGCGGCATGCGCCACGATCGTGATCGACATCGAGGCGCTCGTGGCCGAGGCGAAGAAGTCGGCCACCCTCGCCGTGCCGTTGGTCGCTTTGCTGCGCGCCGAGGTCAAGAAGCGGCCGGGCGAAGCGGCGCGCCACGTGCATTTCGGCGCGACGAGCCAGGACGTGCTCGACACCGCCACCGCGCTCTGCCTCAAGGCCTGCCTCGACGAAGCCGACCGCTCGGTGGATGCCGCGGTGCGCTCGCTCGCGCGGCGCGCCATGGAGCACCGGGCCACGCCCATGCTGGGTCGAACGCTCATGCAGCCCGCGCTGCCGATCACCGCGGGCCTCAAGATCGCGCGCTGGGCCGCGGCGCTCGACCGCGACCGCGAGCGGCTCGCCGAGGCGCAGGCCGCGGGCCTCGCCGTGCAATTGGGAGGTCCGGTGGGCGCGCTCGAGCTTCTCGGCGGCAAGGGCCCGGCGGTGCGCCATCGCCTCGCCACGCGCCTCGGGCTCGCCGATTCGATCGCCTGGCACGTCCACCGCAACGCGTGGATCGACCTCCTCGGGCGCATCGGGCAGCTCGCGCTCACCGCGGGCAAGATCGCGCGCGACATCTCGCTCGCCATGCAGCCCGAGGTGGGCGAGATGCGTGAGTCGGCGCCGCGCGAGGGCGTGGGCGCCTCGAGCGCCATGCCGCACAAGCGCAATCCCGTGGCCTGCGTGCATGCGCTCGCCGCGGCGACACGCATCCCGGGGTTGCTCGCCATTGTCCACGCGGGCGCCGTCTCCGAGCACGAACGCGCGCTGGGCGGCTGGCAGGCCGAGCTTGCGACCGTGGCCGACATCGCCGATGCGCTGGGGTCGAGCCTCGACTTCCTCGACACGATCGCCACCTCGCTCGAAGTGGACGGCGCGCGCATGGCCGCGAACCTCGCCGCATACGGCGCGGGCGAGGCGCCCAACCCGAAGGGACTGGAGAGCGCGATCGACGAGCTGCTCGACGGGCTCTCGACACACCTTTCCTGAGGAGATTTCCATGAGCCGCGAGGCCCACGAGCGGGGGATGAAAACGCGCCGCAAGGTGCTGGGCGACGAATGGGTCGACCGCGCCGAGCGCACCAAGACCGCCTTCAACGCCGAGTTCCAGGACCTCATCACCCGCTACGCATGGGACGAGATCTGGAACCGCCCCGGGCTCGACCACAAGACGCGCCGCATGCTGGTGCTCGCGATGACCGCCGCCCTGGGCCGCTGGGAAGAGTACGCGCTGCATGTTCGCGCGGCCCTGGCCTCCGGTGATCTCACGCAGGACGAGCTGAAGGAAGTGCTGCTGCAGGCCGCGATCTATTGCGGCATTCCGACGGCCAATACCGCATTCAAGGAAGCGCGCGCGGTCATCGATTCGCTCGGGAAGAAATGAAGCTCGTGCATCACGTCGAGGCTGGCCGCGGCGAGCCGGTGGTGCTGCTGCATGCGATCGGGTGCGATCACCGAATGTGGGATTCGCTGGCCTCCGATCTCGCCTCTCGCTACCGGGTCGTGCGTGTGGACGTGCGTGGCCACGGCGAGAGTCCGGCACCCGCGGGCGAGTATTCCCTGGACGACCTCGCGGGTGACGTGCTCGCGGTCCTCGACGCGCTCGAGATCGACAAAGCGCATTGGGTGGGCTTGTCCATGGGCGGCATGATCGGGCAGGCGTTCGCCCTCTCCCACAAGGAACGGCTCGGACGCCTCGTGCTCGCCAACACCACGAGCGGCTACGGTCCGGATGGCCCGAAGATGTGGGAGGCGCGGGCGAAAGCCGTTCGCGAAGGCGGCATGTCCGCGATCGCGGATCTCGTGATGCAGCGCTACTTCTCGGACGAATTCCGCGAGCGCCATCCGGAAATCGTCGCTCGCGTGAAGGAACGCGTGCTCACCACGCCCGCCCAGGGCTATGTCGCCTGCTGCGCGGCGATTCGCGACCTGGACTTCACCTCGCAGCTCGGCGCGATCCAAGCGCGCACGCTTGTGATCGCCGGCGGCAAGGATGCCGGTACCCCGCCCTCGATGTCCGAGGAAATCGTGAAGCGCATCCCGGGGGCGCGGCTCGCGGTGCTCCCCGAGGCGGCGCATCTGTCGGCCGTGGAAGCGCCGCAAGCCTTCAATGCTTTAGTTCGGGATTTGCTCGCGGCGCCCTGAGATGATTCTCCCAAGGCGCCGAGCCGCCCGACCTCAGCCCCGCGCAGCCACTTCGGATCGTATCTCTCGAAAATCACGTTGGTTTGGATCGAACTGCTTTCGACTACACCTAGAACCCCAGCCGGTCCCAATCGCGACCTTGAATCTGGGCCGCAATGGTTAATTCCATTCGGAGCGCTTCGTCCATCCGTGCCGGTGTTAGCGAAGGAAATCGACGCGGTAACACCGAATAAAGATCGTCCTCGCAAACCGCGTTGTAGATGCACTGGAACGTCACTACTTCACTGTTCTCGCCACATTCACTTCCATAGTTGCAGGCAAGAAGCTCCCAAGCGGCGTCCACGACGTCGGGGTCGCCCAGTTTCTGCGGTAACCTCCCTCCGTTCCTGGTTGCTATGTAGT
>DATBEA010000404.1:0-5917 GCA_036276215.1 Usitatibacter sp. | reverse complement strand
AGGCGCACAACCGGTCGAAGCGTTCCTTCGCCTCCTCCTCGTGCCCGGAATTGGCGAGGTACTCCACCGCCCAGAAGTTGCACGGTGCGAAGGCGTTCTCCGCGGCCCGGATTCCGTCGTAGTGCCCGCTCGCCGCCGGGTAGCGGTGAATGAAGCCGTTGCGGTCCAGCGTGCGCTCGATATAGCGGTATGTCCCTTCCATGCGCGGATCGCCCGGCTTCGAATAGCCGTAGCGCGCGAGGAGGAGAAGGCTCGCGTCGGTTTCGGTCCCGCCGTAGAAGCCCACGTACGAGCCCAGCTTCCCGTCGAAGCCATTCGCCTCGATTTCGGCTCGTATCTCGTCGCAAATGCGCGCGAGCCGCGCGCGGTCGCAACGCAGCGGAAATTTCTCGGCGAGCGTGCGCATCCGATCGAGGGTTACCCAGCACATCGCCTTGGAGAACGTGTGGTGGCGCGGCTCGGCGCGCGTCTCCCAGATGCCGTGGTCGGGCTTCTTCCAGAGATCGAGCACCCTGTCCGCGATGCCCTCCAGCATCCGGCACTCGCTCGAGTCGAGTTGGCCGCCCGCCCTCACGAAGAACGACACCGTCTCCATGAGCTCGCCGTAGATGTCGAGCTGGAGCTGGTCATGGGCGGCGTTGCCGATGCGCACCGGCTTCGCTCCCCGGTAGCCCGAGAGATGGCGAAGCTCCTTCTCGTCGATCTTCGTCTCGCCGTAGAGGTCGTAGAGCACCTGGAAGCGCTCCCAAGTCAGCCGCGTCGCGTGGAGCAGCCATCCGAGGAACGCCTCGGCCTCGTCCACGTAGCCCAGCGTGAGGAAGGAATAGAGGACCAACGCGCTGTCGCGGATCCAGCAGTAGCGGTAGTCCCAGTTGCGCGGCCCGCCCGCGACCTCCGGCAGCGACGTCGTGGGCGCGGCGAGCACGGCGCCCGTCGTGGC
Source organism: Usitatibacter sp. (assembly GCA_036276215.1). GTDB lineage: Bacteria > Pseudomonadota > Gammaproteobacteria > Burkholderiales > Usitatibacteraceae > Usitatibacter. Next base: position 4,977 of record DATBEA010000404.1, on the reverse strand, counting down.
GGAGGTGAGGAGCTTCAAGGCGAGGATGCTGCGCACCACGATGTCGCGATAGGGCCCGTCGTAGTTGGCGCGCGCGCTGAACTCGCGCCACCAGTCCGCGGTGGCTTCCAGGCGCTTCGCCGCGCCGTCGCCCAGCGGAAGTATCACGCTTGCCTCGCTCTCGTCATACGTGAACGAAAGCCAGCGGGTCTCGCCGCGGCGAAGGCGTGCTCGTCCCGCGAGGCACGCGTGGGGCGCATCGTGGGCGAGCTCCACGTCCGATGCCAGCATGGCGCCAAAGCCGCCGTGGGTGCATTGCCAGCCGAGCTTGCCGAGGTTGCGAAAACCCATGCGGCGGGCGCCATAGCCGGGACGAGGCGTGAACGAGATCTCCACCTCGACCTCGCCTTCAAGGCATTCGACGCGGCGCAGGAGCTCGTGCTCGGGCTCCAGCTCGATGCGATCGGTGGTCAGCGTCATGCAATCGGTGAGGCGCAGGGTTCCGCCGTCGACGCGGAACGAGGTCTGCAGCACGTTGGTTCCGGGCACGTAGGCACGCTCGACCTTCGCGGGCCCCACCGGCGCGATGGAGAAATGTCCGGCGCCGCGGTCGAGGATCGCCCCGAAGATCGACTTTCCCGAGAAATCCGGGATGCACATCCACTCCACCGCGCCAGCCTTCGAGACGAGCGCCGCGGTGCGGCAGTTGCCGATGATCGCGTAGTCCCCGATGTCGGGAAAATCGCCCGCCCCGCTCATCGCAGCCCCAAGCGGCGTCGCGCGGCGTTCCACGCCCGCGTGCTCTGCGGCTTCACCACGAGGAGCACCACCTCGGGATGCTTGGCGCGAATGCGCTCCTCGAGCTTCTCCACCACGCGCTCGATCTCTCGCGCCTTGAGCTCGGCCTCGAACACCGCGCTCAGGGCGATCGCCACCGTGTCGGGCCCGAGCTGGAAAGTGAGCATCCCGTTGCACTTCGAGACTCCGTCCTGATCGTCGGCGAGCTCGCGCACCGATGCCCGCAGGTCGGTGTGCGCCGCCTCGCCGATGAGGAGCTTCTTGCTCTCGCGCGCGAGGAAGAGCGCCACGCCCGCGAGAACGACGCCGATGGCGATCGATGCCGCGCCGTCGAAGCGTGGCTCGTCGAGGAGCTGGGCGAGGAAGATGCCCGTGAATGCGATGGCGATGCCCACGAGCGCCGCGCTGTCCTCGAGGAGCAGGAGCAGCGTCGACGGATCCTTGGTCGCCTGGGCAGCCTCCACGTAGCCCTTCTCGCCCTTGCGCCGGCGGAACTCCCGCATGGCGATCCACCACGATCCTCCTTCGAACACCGCCGCGAGCCCGAGGACCACGTAGCTCACCAGCGGGCGGTCGATCTCGGGCGGATCGAGGACGTGCTCGATGCCCTGCCAGATGGAGACTCCCGCGCCCAGCAGGAAGATGAGCACGGAAACCACGAAAGCCCAGAAGTAGACCTCGCGCCCGTGCCCCAGCGGATTGTCCTTCGTGGGCGGGCGTTCCGCGCGCTTCAGTCCATAGAGCATCAGCGCGTCGTTGAAGGTATCGACCAGCGAGTGCACGGCTTCGCTCAGCATCGCGGCGCTGTGGGTGACCGCGGCGGCCGCGAATTTCGTGATCGTGACGAGCACATTCCCCGCGATGCCCGCGTAGATCACGCGGCGCGAGCCCGATGCGGCCTGGCTGCGGCGCCCTCCCCTCATGGCGACGTCCATGGCGCCGGCGTTGTCGCGCGCGTTGCGTAGTCGGCTCCGGAAAGGCCGAATAGGATCGCAAGGGCGAGAAGCCCCGCGACGGCGAAGACCGCGAGGAGCGTGCTCGCGCGGCGCAGCTTCATGAAGACGAGCGCCACCAGCAGCGCCTTCATGGCGCCGATGGCGAGGCTCACCGCGGCGTTGAGGTTTCCCAGGCGCACGTGCGCGAGGGCGAAGGTGAGCACGAGGAGCGCCAGCAGCATCACCCACGTGATCCAGTACGCTCGCGCGGCCGGCTGGGTCATTTGTAGAGGAGCACCAGGTAGAAGAACGGATAGAGGAAGACCCAGGCCACGTCCACGAAGTGCCAGTAGAGGCCCAGCGCCTCGATGGCGTCCTCGCGGCGCGTCACGTGCCGTTCTCGCCTGGCGACGAGCGCGTTCCATGCCACGGCGCCGATGCCCACGGTAAGGTGGATCGCGTGGACACCCGTCATCACGAAATACAGGAAGAAGAATTCCTCGACCGTCCGGCGATGCGCGCCGGAGTATCGGAAGCCGGGGCCGGGCACGAGGCCGTCCTTCCACTCGAGGAAGTACTCGGTCGCCTTCACGCCCATGAAGGCCGCGCCCAGGAGCCCGGTGACCGCGAGGAGGCGCACCAGGCGCTTGCGGTCGTCGCCCGACGCGGCCTGCACGGCGAGCGCCATCGAAAGGCTGCTCGTGAGGAGGATCGCGGTGTTGAAGGTGCCGAGCCACTCGTGCACGTGCCGGCTCGCGATCCCGAAGCCCTCCGGGTCGGCGTGGCGCACGTGGAAGTACGCGAGGAACAGCACGCCGAAGAACATCACCTCCGTCAGCAGGAATACCCACATGCCGAGGGAGACGGTCTCGGAACGCCATGCGCGCTCGGCCGGGCCCAGGGTGTGCTCGCTCATGCCGCGACCTCACGCGGGTCGTACTCGTAGGGCACCGTGGGCACCTCCGGCATCGTGTCGAAGTTGTCCTTGGGCGGCGGCGAGGTCGTGGCCCACTCGAGGCCCTTGGCATGCCATGGGTTCGGGGGCGCGCGCCTGCCGCGGAAGATGGACCACGTGAAATACACGAGCGGCAGCAGGTAGCCCACCGCCAGGATGGATGCGCCCGCCGACGAGAGCACGTTCAGGAGCTGGAAGTCGGGCGAATACTCGTGGTAGCGCCGCGGCATGCCGAGGTAGCCCAGGATGTATTGCGGGAAGAACGTGAGGTTGAAGCCGAAGAACATCACCACCGCCGCCACGCGCGCGAAGGTCTCCGGGTACATGCGACCGGTCACCTTCGGCCACCAGAAGTGCAGCCCCCCGAGGTAGGCCATCACCGTGCCTCCCACCATGATGTAGTGGAAGTGGGCCACCACGAAGTACGTGTCGGTGAGATGGACGTCCACCGCGAGCGCTGCAAGGAAAAGGCCCGTGAGCCCGCCGACCGTGAAGAGGCCCACGAATCCCAGCGCGTAGAGCATCGGCGCCGAGAACTCGATGGAGCCCTTGTAGAGCGTCGCGGTCCAGTTGAACACCTTGATCGCCGAGGGCACCGCGACCATGTACGAGAGGAGCGAGAAGACCATCCCCGCGTAGATCGACTGGCCCGACACGAACATGTGATGGCCCCACACGAGGAACCCGAAACCCGCGATGCCCAGGATCGCATACGCCATGAACTTGTAGCCGAAGACGCGCTTCCTCGCGAAGCAGGTGATGATCTCGGAAGCGACGCCCATCGCGGGCAGCACCATGATGTAGACGGCCGGGTGCGAGTAGAACCAGAAGAGGTGCTGGAAGAGGAGCGGGTCGCCCCCGAGCGCCGGGTCGAAGATTCCTATGTGCCAGAGCCGCTCGACCGCCATCAGCGTGAGCGTCATCGCGAGCACGGGAGTGGCGAGCACGAGGATCAGGCTCGTGGCGTACTGCGACCACACGAAAAGCGGCATGCGAAACCAGGTCATTCCCGGCGCACGCATGCGATGGATGGTCACGATGAAGTTCAGGCCCGTGAGGATCGAGGAAAAGCCCACCACGAACACACCCGCGGCCGCCATCACGACGTAGCTGTTGGAGAACATCGTCGAGTAAGGGGTGTAGAAGGTCCAGCCCGTGTCCACGCCGCCCAGGACGAGGGTCAGCACCACGAAGATCCCCCCCAGCACGTAGATCCACCAGGAGAGGATGTTCAGCCGCGGAAACGCCACCTCGCGCGCGCCGATCATGAGCGGGACCAGGAAGTTGCCGAGCGTGGAAGGGATCGACGGGATGAGGAAGAACCACACCATCACCACGCCGTGCAGCGTAAAGAGCTTGTTGTAGGTGTCGGCGCCCACGAGGTCGCCCGCGGGCGTGGCGAGCTCCATCCGGATGAGGGTGGCCGCGATCCCGCCCAGGAAGAAGAATCCGGTGATCGCGATCGCGTAGAGGATCCCGATCCGCTTGTGGTCCTTCGTGAAGAGCCACGAGCGCAGGCTGAAGCCCTCGGTGAGGTAGCTCATGGCGATTGGGTCCCGGTCCGCTGACCCATTGCGTCGCCCGGGGCGACGACCTTCAAATACGCGATCAACTCCAGCAAATCGCCTTCCGTGGCCTGGCCCTGGTAGCTCGGCATGATCGGCTCGTAGCCTGCGACGACGTCCTTCCTGGGAAGCAGGATCGCATCGCGGATGTAGGCCTCGTCGGCGGTCACGCTGCGGCCATCCTGCAGGTGCACGACACGCCCGTAGAGTCCCGCGAGGTCCGGCGCATGCACCGTCGCGCGCGGATCGTGGCATCCGCTGCAACCCAGGCGCTCGAACGTCTCCTTGCCGTGCGCTGCCATGCCGCCCTCCGGCGCGCCCTGGTCGAGCCATTGGGCGAACTCATCCTTCGGCATCACGATCACGTGCCCGCCCATTCGCGCATGGTCGGTGCCGCAATACTCCGAGCAATGCAGCTCGTAGGTGCCCACGCGCGTGGGCGTGACGGTGAGCGCGGTGTAGCGGCCCGGAACGGCATCCTGCTTCACGCGGAAGGCCGGGATGTAGAAACTGTGGATCACGTCCTCGGTGGCGATCACGATCCGCACCGGCTCGTCCACCGGCAGGTGCAGCTCGTCGATCTCGCGCCGGCCGTTGGCGTGCTCGACTCGCCACATCCACTGCTTGCCCACCACGAAGACCTTCATTGCGCCATCCGCCGGCTGGTAGAGCGTGGCGTACACACGCGCGCCCCACACGAAGATCCCCACGAAGATGGCAAGCGGGATCGTGCTCCACGCGATCT
>DATBEA010000403.1:0-1655 GCA_036276215.1 Usitatibacter sp. | reverse complement strand
AAATTGAGGAACGCGCCGTGCATCCAGTAGGCCGCGAAGGGCTTGCCGCTCGCGCCCTCGCTCTGCGCGATCTCGTTCTCGTGGTGCGGGAACTGCAGGTCCCACCCGCCGCCGTGGATGTCGATCGACGCGCCCAGCTCGCGGCAGGACATCGCCGAGCACTCGATGTGCCAGCCCGGGCGCCCCTCGCCGAAGGCCGACGCCCAATGCGGCTCGCCGGGCTTCGCGGCCTTCCAGAGCACGAAGTCGAGCGGATCGCGCTTGGCGGCTTCCACGGCCACGCGCTCGCCCGCGCGCAGCTCGTCGAGGTTCCGCCGCGAGAGCTTCCCGTACGTGGGAAAGCTTCGCACCGCGTAGAAAACATCGCCGTTGGCGCCGCGATAGGCGTGGCCGTTCTTCTCGAGCACGCCGATCATGTCGAGCATCGGCTCGACATAGCGCGTGGCGCGCGGCTCGGCGTCGGGGCGCACGAGGCCCAGGCGCGCCGCGTCCTCGACGAACGCGTCCACCATGCGCTGCGTGAGCACCTCGACGCTCTCGCCGTTGGCGCGCGCGCGCTCCATGATCTTGTCGTCGATGTCGGTGATGTTGCGCACGTACTTCACGGCATAGCCGCTCGCGCGCAGCCACCGCGCCACCATGTCGAACGTCGTGAAGGTGCGCGCGTTGCCCACGTGGAAGTAGTCGTAGACCGTGGGGCCGCACACGTACATCGTGACCTGGCCCGCGACGCGCGGAACGAATCGTTCCCTGGAACGCGTTAACGTGTTGTGGATCTGGAGCGCGGTCATGGCCAGTATCCGCGGCGGAGGATTGTGAAGGCGCGCGGAGGCGGGTAGAATATGGTTTCTTATTAAATTCAATAAATTATAGCACGATGCTGGACCGCAATAGCCTTAGCGCTCGCCTCGTTGCGGCACTCGCGGGCGTGCTCGTCGCCGCCGCCGCGTGGGCCGCTCCCGCCGACGACCTGCGCGACGCGCAGAAGCTCTACCAGCAGGGGAAGCTCCAGCCCTCCCTCGACAAGGTCGAGGTGTACCTGAAGGCGATGCCGCGCGATCCGCAGGGCCGCTTCCTGAAGGGGCTCGTGCTCACCGAGCAGAAACGCGTTCCCGAGGCGATCCAGGTCTTCACGGGCCTCACGGAGGATTTCCCGGAGCTGCCCGAGCCGTACAACAACCTCGCCGTGCTCTACGCCTCGCAGGGCAACTACGACAAGGCGAAGAGCGCGCTCGAGCTCGCCATCCACACCCACCCCAGCTACGCCACGGCCCACGAGAACCTGGGCGACATCTACGCGCAGCTCGCGAGCCGCGCCTACGACCGGGCGCTCCAGCTGGACAAGAGCAACACCACGGCGCAGGTGAAGCTCGCGATGATCAAGGACCTCTTCAGCTCGCAGAAGGTGGCCGCGGCCGCCGCGAAGGCGCCCGTCGCCCCTGCCGTCGCGCCCGTGCAGACGGCGACCGCGGCCCCGCCGGAACCTGCCAAGGTGGCGCCTCCGAAGGTCGCCGTCGTCGAGCAGCCCAAGCCGGCCCCGGCTCCGGCCCCGGCTCCCCCGAAACCCACTCCCGCACCGGCCTCCTCGCCCGACCGCGCGCAAGTCGCGGCCGCCGTCGAAGGCTGGGCCCGTGCCTGGAGCGGGCAGGACGTGA
>DATBEA010000402.1:0-3561 GCA_036276215.1 Usitatibacter sp. | reverse complement strand
GCGATCGTGGCCGCCATGGGAAAGAGCGACGTGAGCGAGGCGTGGGGCGTGGCGATGGGCGTGCCGAACGCGCCGGCGAATCGGCCGGCGATCGCGGTGGCGGCCCGAACGCTCACCTGCTGGCCGAGGATCGCGCGCACGGCGATCTCGAAGCCGTCCATGGCGCCCGGGAGCCGCAGCCCGGGATGATCCGCCGCGAGCTCGCCCAGCGCCTGCTCGATCTCCTCCGGGTGGCAGGCGAGGTCGAGGAGGTGCTTCACCCGCGCGAGCACCCCGGGAATCGCGCGCGCCAGGGAGGCGCTCACCACCACGCGAAGCGCGGCGCGCCTTCGCGAGGGCGCGACCTCGATGAAGCCCGCGAACTCCTTGCCGTCGCGCTCGGCGCGGACGGTGCGAAGGTAGCGGGCGCCCTCGACCGCTTCCACGCCCGCGACGGCACGCCGGTCGAGGAACGACAGCATCGCGTCCCAATCGTAGGGCGGGCGATAGGCGAGGTCGAAGGCGAGCGTGGCGGCATCGCGATCGCCGGCGGACCTGCGCAGCGCACCCGGCGTCATGCGGTAGCGCTTGCGGAAGAGGTCGTTGAAGCGGCGCAGGCTCGCGAAGCCGCTCGCCATCGCGACTTCGGTCACGGGAAGCGCGGTGTCCGTGAGCAGGCGCTTGGCCAGGAGCAGGCGCTGCGTCTGCGCGTACTCGATGGGCGCCACGCCGAACTCTTCCTGGAAGACGCGGCGCAGGTGGCGGTCGGTCACGCCGAGCTTCGCAGCCAGGTCCGGGAGTCGCGCCTCGCCGAGGCTGCCGTCCTCGATCAGGCCCGCGGCGGCGCGCGCGAGCCGCCGGTTCGCGTCGATCACCGCGTATCCCGGGGCGAGCTCGGGCCGGCAGCGCAGGCATGGCCGGAAGCCCTGGGACTCGGCCGCGGCGGCGCTCGGGAAGAAGCGGCAGTTTTCGCGGCGCGGAGGGCGCGCGGTGCACACCGGGCGGCAGTAGATCCGCGTCGTGCCCACGCCCACGAAGAAGCGGCCGTCGAAGCGGGCATCGTGGGTGCGAAGGGCGCGGTAGCACTGGTCGTCGTCGAGCAGCATGACGCCATTATCGGCGCCGCGCGCCCTCAATGCTCGCCATTTTCGGACCTCGAATCCGGCCCGCTCGTGTAGTCCACGAGCTACAACGCGTAGGAGGGAGCCTACATTCTTTCGAGCACCCGCCCACCATACTGGGCCACGGAATACCAGGCGAAACCATGCTCGAGATCACCCGCACCCTTCCCGCGGCCGCGACACGCCGCGCCGATTCGCAGGACCTGCCCGAACCCGCCGAAGCCGAAAGCGACGAGCTCGCCAGCCAGCTGGAGTGCCTTACGCGGCTGCACGAGCTCGCGATGCGCCTGGGCGGAATGTCGGAGCTGCAACCGGCGTTGCAGGCGATCCTCGACACCGCCGTCGAGTCGCAGGGCGCGCAATTCGGCCTCATCTGGATCCACGAGCCCGACCAGGACGCGCTCACCGCCGCCGCGAGCCGGGGCTTCGGCGAGGCGTCGCTCCTCGATTTCGATCGAATCGTTCCGGGCTCCCGCGGCGGCAGCGCCGGCAAGGCGTTCGCGCGCCGCTCGCGCTGGGTGATCGAAGACGTCGAAGGAGACGCGGACTTCGCGCCTTTCCGCGACGCGGCACGCACCGCGGGATTTCGCGCGGTCCACAGCACGCCGATCGTCACGCGCGCGGGCAACCTCCTCGGGGTGCTGTCGGTGCATTTCCGCGAGCCGTACGTGCCCGGGCGGCGCGACATGCAGATGGCCGACGTGTGCGCGCGCCACGTGGCGGACGTGGTCGAGGCGCACGGGACCCTGGAGTCCGCGCGGCACAACGAGCGCGTGTACAAGGCCATCGGCGAATCGCTCGACTTCGGGGTCTGGAGCGCCGATGCGGCGGGCGCATACACTTTCGTGAGCGATTGCTTCCTGCATCTCGTGGGCCGCGACCTCGACGAGTGCCTGGGCGATCGCTGGATCGAGGCCCTGCATCCCGACGACCGCGACGCGGCCGCCGCCTCCTGGCAGGCCTGCGTAGCGCAGGGCCGCAAGTGGGATTTCGAATACCGGGTTCGTGGGCGCGACGGAAGCGCCTACTCGGTGCTCAGCCGCGCGGTTCCCGTACGCGACGGGCGCGGCGTGATCGCGAGCTGGGCGGGGATCAACCTGGACATCGGGCGGCTGAAGCGCGTCGAGAACGAGCTTCGCCAGGCCGACCAGCGCAAGAACGAGTTCCTCGCGACCCTCGCGCACGAGCTGCGCAACCCGCTCGCGCCGCTTCGCAACGGCCTCGAGGTGATGAAGCTCGCCGGCGCAAAGGCCCCGGCTTCGGATCGCGCACGCGAGATGATGGAGCGCCAGCTGTCGCAGCTCGTGCGGCTGGTGGACGACCTCCTCGACATGAGCCGCGTGAGCCGCGGCAAGGTGGAGCTTCGGCGCGAGCGCATCGAGCTCGCGGCGGTGCTGCGCAACGCCATCGAGACTTGCCAGCCGATCATCGCCGAGCGCCACCACCAGTTCATCGCGCACATTCCCGCCGGGAAGGTGATGGTCGACGCCGACATGACGCGGCTCTCGCAGGTGTTCTGGAACCTGCTGAACAACGCGGCCAAGTACACGCCGAACGGCGGCCGCGTCGAGCTCGAGGTCCTGCCGCTCGAAGGCGCGGTGGAGGTGTGCGTTCGCGATAGCGGCATCGGCATCCCCGCCGAGATGCGCGACCGGGTCTTCGAGATCTTCACGCAGGTCGACCGCCCGATCGAGCGCGCGCAGGGCGGGCTGGGGATCGGGCTCGCCATCGCCAAGCGCCTGGTGGAGATGCACGGCGGCACGATCGAGGTCCGCAGCGCCGGCACCGGCGAGGGAAGCGAATTCAAGGTGCGCCTGCCCGCGAGCATCATGGCCGACGAGCGGCCGGGCGCGAATGCCGCCGCCGCACAGCCTCGGCGCCGGGTGCTCATCGCCGACGACAACCTGGATTCCGCCGACACGCTCGCGATGATGCTCGAGGTGTTCGGCAACGACGTGCGCGTCGCGCGCGACGGCGAGGAAGCGGTGAGCATCGCGCAGAGCTTCCATCCCGAGGCGATCCTGCTCGACATCGGCATGCCGCGGCTGAACGGTTACGAAGCGTGCGAGCGAATCCGCGAGCTGGCCCAGGGCGTGAAGCCGGTGATCGTGGCGCTCACCGGATTCGGGCAGGAAGAGGACCGCGAGCGTTCGCGCGCCGCGGGCTTCGACCACCACCTCGTGAAGCCCGTCGATCCGCAGGTCCTCGAGAAGGTCGTCTCCGCGGTTCCCATCGCGGGCTGAGCGAGGCGTAGCGTAAGCTACGCGCCCATGAACTACCGGCGACTCGGCCGATCCGGCCTGAAAGTGAGCGAGCTCTCGTTCGGCTCGTGGGTGACCTACGGCAACCAGCTCGACACCAAGGCCGCGGTCGAGTGCATGGCGGCCGCGTGGGACCGCGGCGTGAATTTCTTCGACAACGCCGAGGTGTACGCCGCCGGCAAGAGCGAGGAGATCATGGG
>DATBEA010000401.1:0-6939 GCA_036276215.1 Usitatibacter sp. | reverse complement strand
AGTTCCAGGCGGCCAGCTGTCCGACGAGCGGCTTGGTGTCGATGCCGCGAAGCTCCTCTTCACCGACGGAGAAGGCCACCACCGGGATGTCGGTCGCCTTGATCCCCTGGTTCCCGAGCTCTTTGTAGAAGGGAACGTTGGAGTCGCCGTTGATGGTGGAGACCACCGCCGTCCGCTTGCCGGTGGCGAACTTCTTGATGTCCCCGACGATTGTCTGGTAGTCGCTGTGGCCGAACGGCGTGTACTTCTCCATGATGTCCGCATCGGCCACGCCCTTGGAGTGCAGGAACGAGCGCAGGATCTTGTTGGTGGTGCGCGGATAGACGTAGTCGGTGCCCAGCAGCACGAAGCGCTGCGCGCCGCCGCCATCCTTGCTCATGAGGTACTCGACCGCGGGGATCGCCTGCTGGTTGGGCGCCGCGCCCGTGTAGAAGACGTTCTTGGAGAGCTCCTCGCCTTCGTACTGCACGGGATAGAAGAGGAGGCCGTTCAGCTCCTCGAAGACCGGCAGCACGGACTTGCGCGAGACACTCGTCCAGCAGCCGAACACCACCGCGACCTTGTCCTGGGTGAGGAGCTGGCGCGCCTTCTCGGCGAAGAGGGGCCAGTTCGACGCCGGGTCGACCACGACCGGCACGATCTTGTAGCCCATCACGCCGCCCTTGGCGTTGATCTCGTCGATCGCCATCAAGGCGACGTCCTTCAGGACCGTCTCGCTGATGGCCATGGTGCCCGACAGCGAATGCATGATCCCGACCTTCACGGTCTTGTCTTCGGCGGCCGCGATGTTCGGCGCGAGCGCCGAGCACGCGAGCACCGCGCTCATTGCGAGCGCAGTCACGAAAGAACGACGTTTCATGGTTCGATTCCCCAGTGGAGTTTGTGGACGGGCGGGCTGCGCATCGCGCGCACACCTCTGCACGTTGTTTAGCGATGTTTGTGCCAGAAGCGTCCTGCATGGCGCAGGGCACTGATCCGATTGCGGAATCGAGCGGAGCAGCGGACGCACGCGCCACCGCCGCGAGGCCTGGCGCCCCCAAACGGTGCAAATGAAAACGGCGCGCCCTCGAATGGCGCGCCGTTGGGCGCGGGAACTACGGGGAAGGGATCAGCCCGGGTGCAGGACCGCGGAGGTCGTGAGCTTCGAGGGATTGCGCTCGAGCCACTTGCGGATGCGGTTGGCATCCGCGATGCGCGTGAGCCGGCCCCACGAGTCGAGGAGCACGATCACGATCGGCGTGTTCACGATGGTGGCCTGCATCACGAGGCACTTGCCCGCTTCGTTGATGTAGCCCGTCTTCGATAGCCCGATCTTCCAATCCGAGTGGCGCACCAGCGCGTTGGTGTTCACGAAGTTGAGCTTGCGCTTGGAATCGGGAAGCGTGACGCTCACCGCGCCCGTCGTCGTGTACTCGGTGATGAGCGGGTAGTTGGTCGCGGCCGCGACGATCTTGCCCAGGTCCGAGGGGCTCGACACGTTGTTGGGAGACAGCCCCGACGAATCCACGTAGCGCGTCTGCGCGGTGCCCAGCACCTTCGCCTTCGCGTTCATCGCGGTGACCGCGGCCTCGAGCCCGCCCGGATAAGTGCGCCCGAGCGCGGATGCGGCGCGGTTGTCGCTCGCCATGAGGGCGAGGCGCATGAGGTCGTCGCGGCGGAAATGGCTGCCGATGGGCAGGCGCGACCGGGTGTTCTTCACGAGGTCGATGTCGTCGCTCGTGATCTCGATCGCTTCGTCCATCGGAAGGTTGGCGTCGAGCACGACCATCGCGGTCATCAGCTTGGTGATCGAGGCGATGGGCGCGGCCTGGTCGGCGTTCTTGGAGAAGAGCGTCTGGCCCGTCGTGGGATCGAAAACGAGCACGCCGGTCGACTGCACGTTGGGCTCGCCATCCTTGGTGAACTCGGCGGTCGCGACCTTGGCGCGGCCCTTCGCGGCTTCGGCCACGGGGGCGGCAACAGCCAGGGCGGCCAGAATAATCAATGCAATCAGTCGGTTCACGTTTCTCATGGCGACAATTCGGCAGGCGAAACCATAGCAAACAAACCCCATGTGTGACAACATCTTAAAATTACAATCTAAACAGTTGTTTGGATGGCGCATTCTTCTCCAAAAACACCCCATCCGGACACCCTGGCCGTGCACGCCGGCCAGTCCCCGGACCCCGCGACCGGCTCGCGCGCGGTCCCCATCTACCAAACGTCCTCGTTCGTCTTTCCGGATACGGACACCGCCGCCGCCCTCTTCGACATGGAGGTGCCCGGCCATGTTTACTCCCGTCTTTCGAATCCCACGGTGTCGGTCTTCGAGGAACGCATGGCCGCTTTGGAGGGGGGCGCCGGCGCCATCGCCACCGCGAGCGGCCAGGCGGCCCTGCACCTCGCCATCGCCACGCTGATCGGCGAGGGCGGCCACGTGGTCGCCTCGTCGAGCCTCTACGGCGGTTCCCACAACTTGCTGCACTACACGCTGCCGCGCTTCGGGATCCGCACGAGCTTCGTCCCGGCGCGCGACCTCGACGCATGGCGCGCGGCGATCCGACCCGAGACGCGGCTCCTCTTCGGCGAGTCCGTCGGAAATCCCTCCGTTGACGTGCTCGACATCCCTTCGGTTTCCTCGATCGCGCAGGAACACAAGATCCCGCTACTCGTGGATGCGACGGTCACGACGCCCGTGCTCGGCCGGTCGCTCGACCAAGGCGCGCATCTCGTGCTCCATTCGGCCACCAAGTTCCTGTCCGGCCACGGCGTCGTGATCGGCGGCGTGCTCGTGGACGGGGGCCGCTTCGACTGGGACGCCGCAGGGCGCTTCCCGACGCTCTCGCAGCCCTACGACGGCTTCCACGGCATGGTCTTCACCGAGGAATCCCCGGCGAGCGCATTCCTGCTTCGCGCGCGCCGCGAGGGCCTTCGCGATTTCGGCGCGTGCATGGCGCCCATGACCGCGTTCCAGGTCCTCCAGGGGCTGGAGACGCTGCCGCTGCGCATGGCGCGGCATATCGAGAACACCGCGACGATCGTCTCCTGGCTCGCGGCGCGCAAGGAAGTCGAGCGTGTCCACCATCCGGCGCTCGAATCCCATCCCGACCATGCGCTCGCGGCGCGGCTCTATCCGCGCGGGTGCAGCGCGATCCTTTCCTTCGAGCTCGCCGGCGGGCGCGAGGCCGGGCGCGGGTTCATCGAGGCCCTCGCCCTCTTCTCGCACCTGGCCAACATCGGCGACGCGAAATCGCTGGTGATCCATCCCGCGTCCACCACGCATTTCCGGATGGACGACGCCGCGCTCGCCGCGGCGGGCATCACGCCGGGCACGATTCGCCTCTCGATCGGCCTGGAGCACCCCGACGACCTCCTCGAGGACCTCGCGCGGGCGCTCGCCGCCTCGCAGCGCTAGCGCGATGCAGTTCATCGTCCAGGGCTATCCCGCGTACGCGTACACCGGCGGGGTCGAATTCGACGCGCGGCTTCCCGCCCTCGTCTTCGTGCACGGCGCGGCTTTCGACCACAGCGTGTGGCAATGGCAGTCGCGCTACTTCGCGCATCACGGCCATTGCGTCCTCGCCGTGGACCTTCCGGGACATGGAAAAAGCCCGGGCTTGCTGAGGGAGCGCATCGAGGACTGGAGTGCATGGCTGGTGGCGTTCCTCGATGCGGCGGGGCTCGAGCGCGCCGCGCTCGTGGGCCACAGCATGGGATCGCTCGTCACGCTGGAGACGGCGCTCGCCGCACCCGGGCGCGTGCGAAGCCTGGCGCTGGTGGGAAGCGCCGTGCCCATGGGCGTGGGCGATGCGTTCCTCGCAGCCGCGCGCGAGGAACCGGCCGTGGCCTTCGACATGGAGGCGACCTGGGGGCACGCTCGCCTGTCGCAGCTCGCCTCGAGCGCCGTGCCGGGCGCCTCGCTCATGGGAGCCAGCCGCTCCCTCAATGCCCGCTCGCGTCCCGGCGCGCTCGCCGCGGCGCTGCAAGCCTGCAAGGCGTACCGTCCGGATGCCGAGGCGCTGCGCGCGTTGAAGGTGCCCACGCTGGTGGTGGCGGGGCGGCGCGACCAGATGACGCCCTTCAAGGCGGGACGCGCGCTCGCATCCGAAATTCCAGGCGCGCGCTTCGAGGCCCTCGACGCGGGTCACTCGATGATGAGCGAGGCGCCGCGCGAGCTACTGCGCGCCCTGCGGGACTTCCTCGCGGGCTGAAGGCGAGCCGGCGGCGAGCTCGCCCGCCTGGGCTTGTTCCTGCTGCAGCCTCCACATCTCGGCGAACCGCCCGTTCGCCGAGACGAGCGTGCGGAAGCTCCCCCTCTCCACGATGCTGCCGTGGTCCAGCACCAGGATCTCGTCGGCGTCCACGATGGTCGAGAGCCGGTGCGCGATCACGAGCGTGGTGCGGTCGCGGGAGATCTCGGCGAGCTCCGCCTGGATGGACTTCTCGGTGCGCGAGTCCAGCGCCGAGGTGGCCTCGTCGAAGACCAGGATCGGCGGGTCCTTGAGGACGGTGCGCGCGATCGACACGCGCTGCTTCTCCCCGCCGGAGAGCTTGAGCCCCCGTTCGCCCACCGAGGTCTCCCACCCGTCGGGCAGGCGCGAGATGAACTCCGAGATATGCGCCACGCGCGCCGCATTCTCGATCTCATCGCGCGGGGCCTCGGGGCGGCCGTACGAGATGTTGTAGTACAGCGTGTCGTTGAAGAGCACGGTGTCCTGCGGCACCACGCCCAGGGCCGCGCGAACGCTCGCTTGCTTCACGTCGCGAAGATCCTGGCCGTCGATGGTGATGGAGCCCGCGTTCACGTCGTAGAAGCGGAAAAGGAGCCGCGCGAGGGTCGATTTCCCCGAGCCGCTCGGGCCCACGACCGCGACCTTGCGTCCCGCGGGCACCTCGAAGCTCACGTCCTTCAGGATCGGGCGCACGCCGTCGTAGCTGAAGTCCACGTGGTCGAAGCGGATGGCCCCGCCGGAAACCGCGAGCGGCCTGGCGCCCGGCTTGTCCTCGACCTCCCGGTTCTCGCCCAGCAGGCGGAACATCTTCTCCATGTCCACGGTGGCCTGCTTGATCTCGCGGTACATCACGCCCAGGAAATTGAGCGGGATGTAGAGCTGGATCAGCATCGCGTTCACCATGACGAGGTCGCCCAAAGAGAGCCCGCCGTTCACGATGCCGTCGGCGGCGCGCCACATGAGCAGCGACACCGCGAGCGCGATGACCGCGGCCTGCACGGCGTTGAGGAACCCCAGCGAGGTCTCGCTCGTCACCACCGCGTGCTCGTAGCTCTGCAGGTTCACGTCGTAGCGCTTCGCCTCGAAGGACTCGTTGCCGAAGTACTTGACGGTCTCGTAGTTGAGCAGCGAATCGATGGCGCGCGTGTTCGCCTTCGAGTCCATGTCGTTCATGCGCCGGCGGTGGGCCGTGCGCCACTCGGAGATCGTGAACGTGAGCGACACGTACAGCACCAGCGCCGCGATCGTGATCACGCCGAACCAGATGTCGAACTTGTAGATGAGGAAGCCCGTGACGAGGGCGATCTCCAGCAGCGTGGGCAGCACGCTGAACACCGTGAACGAGAGCAGCGTCGAGATGCCGCGCGTGCCGCGCTCGATGTCGCGCGTGAGGCCGCCCGTCTGGCGCTCCAGGTGGAAGCGGAGCGACAGCGCGTGCAAGTGGTGGAAGACCTCGAGCGCGATGCGCCGCATGGCGCGCTGCGCGACCTTCACGAAGACGATGTCGCGCAGCTCGTTGAAGAGCGTGCTGGAGAGCCTGAGTATCCCGTAGGCGAAAAGCAGGGCCACCGGCACCGCCACGATCGCCTTGTCCGTGGAGAGCCTGTCGACGATGCGCTTCATCACGATCGGCACCGTGATGTTGGCGAGCTTCGCGGCGACCAGGAAGGAGAGCGCGAGCAGCACCCGGCCCTTGAATTCCATCAGGTAGGGCACGAGCCGGCGCATCACGGAGAGGTCGCCGCGCGGGGCGCGCGGCATGGAGGGTACGCTCATGTCCTTCGGTATATTAGTCCAGATGCCACGCTTCGCCGCCAATCTCGGATTCCTCTTTCCCGAGCACGAGTTCCTCGACCGCTTCGCGGCGGCGCGCCGCGCGGGATTTCGCGGCGTGGAGTTCTCGCAGCCCTATGCCTGGCCGGCCGCGCAGATCCGCTCGCGCCTGGACGAGCACGGCCTGGAATGCGTGCTCGTGAACCTGCCCATGGGCGATCGCGCCCGGGGCGACTTCGGCATCGCGTGCCGGCCGGGCCGCGAGGCCGAGTTCCGCGACGGCGTGGCGCGCGGCATCGAGTACGCGCACGCCCTGGGCGTGAAGCGGCTGAACTGCATCAGCGGCACGGCCGCGTTCGGCGAGGACCGCGAGGCGCTTCGCCGGACGCTCCTCTCCAACTTGCGGCTCGCGGCGCGCGAATTCAAGGCCGCGGGCCTCGAGCTCGTGGTCGAGCCCATCAACACGCGCGACGTCCCCGGCTTCCTCGTCTCGCGCACGCCCGAAGCCGCGGCGCTGGTGGCCGAGGCGGGCGAGGCGAACCTCTTCGTGCAGTGCGACCTCTACCACACCGCCATGATGGGCGACGATCCCGCGGCGATCCTCGAGGCCCATAGCGACGTGATCCGCCATATCCAGTTCGCCGATCTCCCCGGGCGCCACGAGCCCGGCACCGGGACGCTCGACTTCGCGGCGATCTTCGCGACCATCGACCGGCTGGGGTATGACGGCTGGGTAGCCGCCGAATACCGTCCATCCCGGCCCACGGAGGAGACGCTTTCCACGTTCCTGCGCGGATAGTCCGGATGGACCACTGCTCCGAACGCAGGAGGTCCAAACACGCGGCCTAGCCTTCCGGGTAATCACTCGGAGGCCGCCAATGGCACGCCACGCGCTTCGCATCCTTCTCGGGGACATAGCCCTCGCCGCCCTCGTGCCAGCGCAGGCCTCGATGCT
>DATBEA010000400.1:0-8073 GCA_036276215.1 Usitatibacter sp. | reverse complement strand
GCGCGATTGCAGCCGCTCGGGAAGCTTGCGCGCGGCGAGCGCGATCACGATCGCGTTGTCGCCCGAGAGCATGAGGTTGATGACGACGATCGCGAAGAAGGCGCTGGCGAACGGGAGGAGGGCGTCCATGGGATCCATTCTTCCCATCCGCAACGCGAGGAAGATCGCGTTTCACGATGCCGCCATCGAGATTCGCGATGGCGCATTGCCAGCCCCCACCGCCGGGCATAGAATGGATTCACCCTTCAAGGGGGAGTAGCTTTAACGATCGTCTCCGTCATCTCGGGCAATGCATCGCCCCGGAGCGATCGGCGGGCCGCCCGGCCCGTTAGCGAGACCTTTGAGCTCGATGAGTTCAAGGAGTCCCGCAATGGAGCGACCGAAGTTCCGGCGTTATTTCCGACACGGCTTGCTGCCGCAGCTGATCGCCTTCGAGGCGTGCCTGCGCCTGGGCGGCGTCACGCGCGCCGCGGACGAGCTTTGCCTCGCGCAACCCACGGTCTCGGGCCTCTTGAGGAAGCTCGCCGACACGGTGGGCGCCCCGGTGCTCCACGCGAAGGGCGGCCGCATCGAGCTCACCGAAGCGGGAGAAGACGTGGCGAGGCTCTGCGAGGAGATCCTGGGATCCCTGGCGAGGTTCGAAGACCGGCGCTCGCGCGACCCGGTTGGATTCCCGCCTCCGCGGCAATGACCGGGCGAACTTCGATTATCCTTTCGCGTCTCAAGCCTCTTCGGGCCTGAAGCAACTTTCCGCACCAAAGGATCCATGGAGTCCCGCCCCGGCACCGCCTTTCCCCTCGAGATCAACCCGCGCGTCCCGGAAGAGCTCGCACGCCTCGAAGACCTCGCCTCCAACCTCTGGTTCGCCTGGAACCGCGCCGCGCGCGAGCTCTTCGCGCGCCTGGACCCCACGCTCTGGGAAGCTGTCGGCCAGAACCCGAAGGCGCTGCTGAAGAGCGTCTCGCAGCGCCGGCTCGAGAAGGCGGCGCAGGACCCCGCATTCCTCCACGACTACGCGCGCGCGCTCGCCGCCTACGACGCCTACCACGCACCGTCCGCGAACCACGATGGTGCGCGCGCGCTGGGACAGGGCGAGCTCATCGCGTACTTCTGCGCCGAGTTCGGCTTCCACGAGAGCCTGCCCATCTATTCCGGGGGCCTGGGCATCCTCGCGGGCGACCACTGCAAGACCGCGAGCGACATGGGGCTGCCCTTCGTCGCGATGGGCCTTCTCTACCGCCAGGGCTACTTCCAGCAGGCCATCGACGGCGAAGGCTGGCAGCACGCGGCCTACGCGGACTCGGATTTCGGCGACCTTCCGATCACCGAGGTGCTGAAGGACGGCAAGCCCCTCGAAGTCACGGTGGAATTCGGCGAGCACGACGTGCACGCGAAGGTCTGGCGCGCGCAGGTGGGCCGGGTGACGCTCTACCTCCTCGACACGGACCTCGACTCCAACCGCCCTGAAGATCGCGCCACGGCGCATCGTCTCTACGGCGGCGACCGCAACACGCGCATCCAGCAGGAGATCGTGCTCGGCATGGGCGGGGCGCGGGCGCTGGCGGCGCTCGGCATCGAGCCCACCGCGTGGCACATCAACGAAGGCCATGCCGCGTTCCTCATCCTCGAGCGCGTGCGCATGCTCGTGAAGAAGGGAATGGATTTCCCCGCGGCGCTCGAAGCGGTCGCGGCCAACACGATCTTCACCACGCACACGGCGGTGGCGGCGGGACACGACCACTTCGCGCCCGAGAAGATCGACCGCTACTTCATGCGCTACTACCAGGACCTGCCCATCGACAGGAACGAGTTCATGGCGCTGGGCCGCACGCCCAAGAGCCAGGACTTCAACATGACGGCCCTCGCGGCGCGCGGCTCGCGCTTCATCAACGGCGTGTCGCGCATCCACGGCGACGTCTCCGCGCTGATCCTGGCCGACCTCTGGCCCGAGGTGCCCGAGCAGGAGAACCCGGTCCAGTACGTCACCAACGGCGTGCACGTGCCGAGCTTCCTCGCGCCCGAGTGGGGAGATGCCTTCGATCGCTTCATCGGCTCGGGATGGAGCCGGCGCATGGCCGATCCGGCCTCGCTCGACTCGATCATGGCCATGCCGGATCACCTCTTCTGGAGCATCCGCCAGCACCTGAAGGCGCGGATGCTGACCCTCGTGGGCCAGCGCGTTCGCGCGCAGTCGGCGCGCAACCAGGGAAGCGAAGCGCACATGGACCGCGTGCTTCGCCTGGCCGACCCCGCGAACCCCAACGTGCTCACCGTGGGCTTCGCGCGCCGCTTCGCCACCTACAAGCGCGCGACGCTCCTCTTCGACAACCTCGAGTGGCTGAAGGAGATCGTTCAGGGCGAAGGAAAGCCGGTGGTCTTCATCTTCGCCGGCAAGGCGCACCCCGCCGACGAGCCGGGCAAGGAGATGATCCGCCGCGTGTACGAGGTGATGTCGATGCCCGAATTCGAAGGGCACGTGCTCTTCGTGGAAGGCTACGACCTGCGGCTCGCGCGCCGGCTCGTCTCCGGCGTGGACGTGTGGCTCAACAACCCGATCTTCCCGCTCGAAGCCTCCGGCACATCCGGAATGAAGGCGGGATTCAACGGCGTGATCAACCTCTCGGTGCTGGACGGCTGGTGGGGCGAGGGCTATCGCGGCGACAACGGCTGGGCGATCAAGCCCGCCTCCGAGACGCTCGCCGAGCCCCGGCGCAACGGCGAAGAGAGCCGCTCACTCTACGAGGTGCTCCAGGACCGCGTGGTCCCGCTCTACTACGAGCGCGGGCCGCTCGGCTTCTCGCCCGAGTGGATCGAGATGGCGAAGCGCTCGATCATGACGCTCCTGCCGCGCTTCAACAGCCAGCGCATGGTGGGCGAGTATCTCGCGCGCTTCTATACGGCGGCGTCGCGTCGCGGCCAGGAGCTCGCCGCGGGCAACTACCAGGCGGCGCGCGACGTGGCGGCGTGGAAGCGCAAGGTGCGGGGCTCGTGGCCGCACGTGAGCGTGCGTGCGCTGCCCCGGTCGCAGCGCCGATCGGGCTACGGCGACAAGATCCTCTTCGAGGCGGCGCTGAAATTGGACCGGCTGGCGCCCGAGGATGTGGAAGTCGAATTGCTCATGGCCTCGCCCCTCCTGTCGCGCCAGGAGCCGCAGAGCTACATCCTCAAGCCCGCGGCCCGCGAGGGCGACGAGCAGCGCTACGCGCTGGAGCTGGCGCCTGAGCTCTGCGGAAAGCTCGAGTACCGCATCCGCGCGTACCCATGCCATCCCTCGCTCGCGCACCGCTTCGAGATGGGACTCATGAAGTGGGCCTGATGCGCTCGTAGATCGCCGTGTACGCCCGCGCCGCCCGCTCCCAGCCGAAATCCCTCGCCATGCCGCTCGCCTGAAGGCGCCGCCAATGCGTCGCGTCGCGCATCGCCGTAACGGCCCGGCTCGCCGCCTCGACGAGCCCGTTGGCGTCGGGCGCGCGCATGTGGAATCCGGTGGCGTGGGTGCCTTCGCTATCGTCGATCACCGTGTCCGCGAGCCCGCCCGTGGGATTCACGATGGGCGGCGTGCCGTAGCGCTGGCTGTACATCTGGTTCATGCCGCACGGCTCGAAGCGCGAGGGCATGAGGAAGACGTCGGAGCCCGCTTCGACCAGGTGCGCGAGCGGCTCCTCGAAGGCCACCATGAAGGCGAGCGTGCCCGGCATGCGCGCGCGGCAGGCTTCGAGGCGCTGCACCAGCGCGCGATCGCCCGTGCCCACGACCGCCACCTGCATGTTGAGCGCTGCCAGCCGAGGGAGCGCGTCGATGAGGATGTCGATGCCCTTCTGGTGCGTGAGCCGTGTCACGATGCCGGCGAGCGGCAGCTCGTCGGGGCCGGCGAGGCCCATGCGCGCCTTCAACGCCTTCTTGTTCTCACGCTTCTTCGCGAGCGTCTTCGCGTCGTAGCGCGCGGGGATGAGCTTGTCGTTCGCCGGGTTCCACGCTTCCACGTCGATGCCGTTCAGCACGCCGGAGAGCACGCTCGCGCGATGCCGCAACACGCCGTCCAACCCGAAGCCCAGCT
Organism: Usitatibacter sp.; assembly: GCA_036276215.1. Taxonomy (GTDB): domain Bacteria; phylum Pseudomonadota; class Gammaproteobacteria; order Burkholderiales; family Usitatibacteraceae; genus Usitatibacter. The sequence goes on along the minus strand of DATBEA010000400.1, from coordinate 4,016 downwards.
CCTCGCCCTGGATCTCGCGGGCGTATGTCGGGCTCACCGCGTTGATCGCATCGGCGAAGACGAGACCGCCCTTCAGGAACGAGACCTTGCCGTAGAACTCGACGCCGTCGGTTCCCTGGCTGCCGGCGGGAATCTCGAGCGCGTGGGCCTGGTCGAAAGGAAAGACGCCCTGGAACGCGAGGTTGTGGATGGTGACGAGCGAGCCCGCGCGCGGGGCGCTCGCGGCATGGAGATAGACGGGCGCCAGCGCTGTGGGCCAATCGTTGCAATGGACGACGTCGGCGCGCCAGGCGATGGGCGAATCGCGCGTGCCCAGGAGCGCGGCCGCGCGCGAAAGGACGCCGAAGCGCAGCGCATTGTCGTTCCAGTCCTCGCCGTTTGCGGTCTGGTACGGCCCGCCGTTACGCACATAGAGGTCGGGCGCGTCGAGGACGATGAGCTCCACGCCGCTGGGAAGCCGCGAGGCGAGGAGCCGCGCCGTGACTCCGCAGAGCTTCACCGTGGCGAGCGGCTTCGCGGCGCGGTCGGCATCGAGCACCTCGCGATACCCGGGCAGCAGCACGCGCACGTCGAGGCCGGCCTTCGCGAGCGCCGCGGGCAGCGCCGCGCTCACATCGCCCAGCCCGCCCGTTTTCACGAGGGGCGCACACTCGGGCGTTGCGAAGAGGATTTTCACCGTCATCGAGTGAGAGGAGACAAGTCTTGATTCTGGCCGGAGACGTCGGAGCGACCAAGATTCTGCTGGAAGTCGGGGAATTCCGCAGCGACCGCTGGAAAACCGGCCTCTCGCGGCGCTATTCCACGGCGGACACCGAGAATTTCCCGGGCCTGCTCACCGAATTCCTCGGCGAATGGAACGGCATGCGCGAGAAGGACCAGCGCATCACGGCCGCGGGCTTCGGGGTTGCGGGGCCCGTGCATGGCAACAAGGTGAAGATGACCCACAGGCCGCTCGTGATCGACGGCGATGCCATCGCGAGCCGTCTCCTCATCCCGAAAGTCGTCGTCGTGAATGACCTCGCCGCAGCGGCCCAGGGCATCGACATGCTGGGGCCTCGCGACGTGGCCAACATCCAGGATGGTCCCGTCGCCACCGATGCGCCCATCGTCGTCATGGGCGTTGGCACGGGCCTTGGGCTTGCATATCTCGTGCCGCATGCGGAAGGCGGCTATCGCGTCGTGGCCGGTGAAAGTGGGCACGCGGGCTTCGCGCCGGCGAACGCGCAGCAGGCCAATCTTGCACGCGCGATCATGGCTTCCCACGGCCGTTGCTCGGTGGAGGACGTGTGCTCGGGCCACGGGCTGCAACACATTTACGCTTTCTTGCGCAGCCACCAGGCGCACGAGCTGGGCGAGATCGAGGAGTCGATGACGGGCGAATGGATCGCGGACCAGGCGAAAGCAGGTGATTCCATTGCGGAATCCGCGATCGAGCTCTTCGTCGAGTGCATCGGTACCGTCGCGGGTGACCACGCACTCTCGGTGATGGCGCGGGGCGGCGTGTACCTCACGGGTGGCGTGGTCGCTCGCATGCACGAGCGAATTCGCGCGGGGCGCTTCTCGGAAATGTTCTGCGCGAAGGGCGCGATGAGCGCGGAGCTCATGAAAATTCCCGTACGCGCGGTAACAAGCGAGCGCGTGGTGGTGCTCGGCGCCGCGAAATTCGTCGTGTAGGCAAGCGCCGACAGAATTCGCTCACGCGCCATGTTCTGATTACGGACATGAGCGTCATCGAAGAAGCCGTACGGTCCCGAACCGATAGCGCGCAGCGCACGAGCCGCTTCTCGGCGCACGCTGCCCGCCAGACGGTGGCGCTCGTGCTCGCCGGTGGACGGGGCAGCCGCTTGAAGCAGCTCACCGACTGGCGCGCGAAACCGTCGGTCTCGTTCGGCGGAAAATTCCGCATCGTCGATTTCACGCTTTCCAATTGCCTGAACAGCGGCATCCGCCGCATCGACATCTGCACGCAGTACAAGGCCCACAGCCTCATTCGCCACGTGCAGCGCGGATGGGGCTTCCTCGATTCGCGCTTCGACGAGTTCGTCGAGGTGCTCCCGGCGCAGCAGCGCACCAACGGCGAGTGGTACCAGGGCACGGCCGACGCCGCATACCAGAACCTCGACATCCTGCGCCGCCAGGACCCGAAGATCATCCTCGTGTGCGCGGGCGACCACGTCTACAAGATGGACTATCGCGCGATGATCGAGGAGCACATGGCCACGCGCGCGAAGATGACGGTCGCGTGCGTGCAGGCGCCGGCGAACGAGAGCTCGGGCTACGGCGTGGTTCGCGCGGACGACCGCGGCCGCATCACCGGCTTCCAGGAAAAGCCCATCATCCCGTTCACGGTCCCGGGACGCCCGGACCGCGTGTACGCGAGCATGGGCGTGTACGTCTTCGATGCGCAGTTCCTCTACGAGCAGCTCGTCGAGGATGCGGAAGCCGAGGGATCGAGCCACGACTTCGGCAAGGACATCATCCCGCGGCTCGTGAAGGAGAACGCGGAGATCTACGCGCACGACTTCTCGCGCAGCTGCGTGAACATGAACGGACCCGAGCCGTACTGGCGCGACGTGGGCACGATCGACGCCTACTACGACGCCAACATCGACCTCACGCACGTCGTGCCGCAGCTGAACCTGTACGACAAGAGCTGGCCCATCTGGACTTACCAGGAGCAGATTCCGCCCGCCAAGTTCGTCTTCGACGACGACACGATGCGCGGCACGGCGATCGACTCCATCGTCTCGGGCGGCTGCATCATCAGCGGCTCGGCCGTGCGCCGGTCACTGCTCTTCACCAACGTGCGCGTCTACAACCACAGCCTGATCGACGACTCGGTGATCCTTCCCAACGTCGAGGTCGGCCCGTCGGCCGTCGTGCGCAACGCCGTGATCGACAAGCACTGCAAGATCCCCGAGGGCATGAAAATCGGCGTGGACGAGGCCGAGGACCGCCGCCGCTTCCACGTCACCGAGAAGGGCCGCATCCTCGTCGTGCCCGAGATGCTGGGGCAGCACATCCACCACGTGCGCTAGCGCTTCCAGGTTGCCCGCAGCAGATTCTCGTCCCGCGAGTACCTCAGCTTCAAATCCCCCTTGTAGGCCTCGTGCAGCGCCTCACCGAGCCCGCGCGCCAGGTGCGAGTCGGTGGTGGTCACCTGCAGCCCCTCGCGCACGTCCTCGATCGCCATGATCCGTTGCAGCGGATGCTCGGCCTTCTCCTGGTCTTCCTTGGACTTCATGAGGGCGATGATCTCGTCGCGGTGCTGCTTGATGAACTCGCCCTTGATCGTCACGTAGCCCGCGGGGAATTCGTCCTGGATGCGCTGGCAGGCGGGACAGTTCTGCTCGAGGTACTCGTCGGGCTTGCGCGCCCACGCCCAGCGGCCTTCCATGAACACGGCCTTGCACGTGGGGCAGAGCGTGGGCTCGGGCGGCCGTTGGACGCCATGGTAGGGGTCGTCGCCATGGCCGACGGCGCGCTGGTGATCCTGGAGGCTTTCTCGGGTGACGAGTCTGGGGGTCGCTCGAAGGGGTTTCATGGGTTTGGGTTCGCTCTGTCGGCGTCGCCCTCGTGGCGGTGGCGCGCCTCGTCGCGCTTGCGGCGCATCCCGTCCTCGAGCTGGCGCTCGACGACCTCGAAAGCCCGGGTGATCGCCACGTACGCGTCCTCGTTCTGGTGGCGCGTGGCGACGATTTCCTGGCCGGGGATGTGCAGGTCGATCCTCACCTCGAAGAGATTGCCCTTGGTCTTGTGGCGGTCGTTCTCGTCCACGACCACGTGGCAGGAGGTGATGCGATCGTTCAGCTGGGCGAGGCGGCCGGCGAGCTCGTTGATCCGAGCGTCCATTGCCGGCGAGTGGGGCATGCCGCGGTAGGTGATGGTGGGATTAGCCATATCGTTACGACATCCCAAACCGGGCTTTCGCTCGTCCGCGGAACTAAGCCGTGAAGCCCATGCCGGAATGACTACAAGGTTTTAGGTAGCTGCCGACAGGAATCGACATTTTGTAG
>DATBEA010000399.1:0-7810 GCA_036276215.1 Usitatibacter sp. | reverse complement strand
ACACCTCACGCAGATCGAGATGCGGGGCCTGGCGCCCCTCGGGGCGGGCGTGGGCCTTTGCCCCACCACGGAGGCGAACCTGGGCGACGGAATCTTCGACTTCTCGCCGTGGATGGAGATGGGCGGGCGCTGGTCCATCGGTGGCGACAGCCACGTGGGCGTCGACCCGTTCGCCGAGCTGCGAGCCCTCGAATACAGCCAGCGCCTTCGCCAAAGGGTGCGCAACGTCGCGGCGAGCGAGGAAGCGCCCGACGTCCCCGCGAACCTCTGGTCCCAGGCCGCGGAAGGCGGCGCGCAGGCCATCGGACAACCCGCGGGGGCGATCGCGCCCGGGCTGCGCGCGGACCTCGTGGTGCTCGACGGGAACGATCTCGATTTCACGGCCCTTCCCGCGCCGGCGATGCTCGGCGTGGCGATGTTCTCGGGAAACCGCAACCGGGTTCGCGACGTCTACGTTGCAGGCCGTGAAGTCGTGGCCGCGGGCCGCCACGCCGAAGAGGAGCGCGCCGCAGCATCATTCGGCAAGACGCTCGAGAAATTGCGCACCGCGCCATAGGCGCGGCCAATCGCGCGCATCGGAACAATCAATTGGACGCTGGCATCTCCCGGGCCTAACCTGAAAACATCGCGCGGCATCCCGCGCGCGCGATCCGTTTTCCCATTGGAGGCCTCATGAGCTCACTCAAAGGCACGAAGACCCACGACAATCTGAAGGCCGCGTTCGCCGGCGAGTCGCAGGCCAACCGCCGTTACCTGTATTTCGCGAACAAGGCCGACGTCGAGGGCCAGAACGACGTGGCCGCGCTCTTCCGCTCCACCGCCGAAGGCGAGACCGGCCATGCGCACGGCCACCTCGACTACCTCGCGGTCGTGGGCGATCCGGCGACGGACCTGCCGATCGGCAGCTCGCGCCAGAACCTGAAGGCCGCGGTGGCGGGCGAGACGCACGAGTACACCGACATGTATCCCGGGATGGCCAAGGCCGCGCGCACCGAGGGCTTCGACGAGGTCGCCGACTGGTTCGAGACGCTCGCGAAGGCCGAGCGCTCCCACGCGAACCGCTTCCAGAAGGCCCTGGACGCGCTCGCCGACTGATTGGTCCCGCCGTCCATCGCGCCCTCCAGGGCCGGCCGATGAAGGAAGGCAGCCTGGAGGCGCCCTCCCGCCATCCGATCGAGTGGCTGAGCCCCGATTACCGCGACGAGGCGAAGATCGTCGCCGAGATGGAGCGGGTCTTCGACATCTGCGCCGGCTGCCGGCGCTGCGTGAGCCTGTGCAACGCCTTCCCCACGCTCTTCGACGCGGTGGACTCGACCGACGCGGGTGAAGTCGCCGAGGTGCCGAAGGCGAAGCTCTGGGACGTGGTCGAGCAGTGCTACCTCTGCGACCTCTGCTACATGGTGAAGTGCCCGTACGTGCCGCCGCACCCGTGGAACGTCGACTTCCCGCACCTCATGCTGCGAGCCAAGGCCTTCGAGTTCGACGAGGGCCGCATGAAGCACCCGGTGCGCGACCGGGCGCTCTCCTCCACCGACCGCAACGGCAAGCTCGCCACGATCCCCGTCGTCGTGCACATGGTGAACGCGGCCGCCCGCTCGAAGCCGCTGCGCGCGCTGGGCGAGAAGGTCATGCACGTGGACAAGGAAGCGTGGCTCCCCGCCTATTCGCCGCGGCCCTTCCGCAGCCACGCGGCGAAGAGCGCTTCGCATCCGGTGCGCGACGGCGAGCGCACGCCGGGCAAGGTGGCGATCTTCTCCACCTGCTACATGAACTACAACGAGCCGGGCATCGCGCACGACCTCACGAAGATCCTTGAGCACAACCGCATTCCCTACACGCTGGTCGCGGGCGAATCGTGCTGCGGCATGCCCAAGCTCGAGCAGGGCGACCTGCACTCGGTGGAGGCGCTCAAGGGCAGCAACATCCCGCGCATGGCGAAGCTCGCGCGCGAGGGCTACGCGATCCTGGCGCTCGTGCCTTCCTGCTCGGTCATGTTCAAGCAGGAGATCCCGCTCATGTTCCCCGACGAGGAGGACGTGCGCGTGGTGCGCGATGCCATGTTCGATCCTTTCGAATATTTCATGGCGCGGCGCCGCGACGGGCTCCTGGAAACCGGGTTCCCGCGCTCCCTCGGCAAGGTGGCCTACCACGTGCCCTGCCATTCGCGCGTGCAGAAGATCGGGCTGAAGACCAAGGAGGCGCTGGAAGCGGTGCCCGGCACCGAGGTGACGGTCATCGAGCGCTGCTCGGGCCATGCGGGAACCTACGGCGTGAAGGAGGAATTCCACGAGGCCGCGTTGAAGATCGGCCGGCCGGTGTTCCGCCAGGTCGCCGAGGCGAATGCCGCGTACGTCACCTCCGACTGCCAGCTTGCGGCCCACCACATCGAGGAGGGGCTGGGCACCCTCGCCGATGACACCGCTGCGCCGAAGCTTCGCCATCCGCTCACGCTGCTCAGGATGGCCTATGGCCTCCCGGACGAAATCCCATGAAGAAGCTCACGCAGGAATCCCTCATGACCCTCGAGGCGTACGCGAAGGCGCGCAAGGAGTATCGTGAGCGCGTCATCGCGCACAAGAAGAACCGCACCGTGCACCTGGGCGATCACGTGACGCTCATCTTCGAAGACGAGATCACCATGCGCTACCAGGTCCAGGAGATGCTGCGCGCGGAGAAGATCTTCGAGGAAGCGGGAATCCAGGAGGAGATCGAGGCCTACAATCCGCTCATTCCCGACGGGCGCAACTTCAAGGCGACGATGATGATCGAGTACGACGACGTGGAAGAGCGCCGCGCGGCCCTGGCGAAGCTGAAGGGCATCGAGGACCGCACCTGGGTGCGCGTCTCGGGCTTCGATCCGGTCTACGCCGTCGCCGACGAGGACCTCGAGCGCGAGAACGAGGAGAAGACCTCGTCCGTGCACTTCCTGCGCTTCCAGCTTGGGGAAGCGATGTCGCGTGCGGCGAAGGAAGGCGCGGCGCTCGCGATCGGCGTGAGCCACGACAATTACCGGGCCACCCTCGATCCCGTCCCCGAATCGATTCGAGCCTCGCTCGCGGGCGACCTGGACTCCCCATGAGCAGAGCCCCCATGTACTTCGTCGCCGCCCTGCTGGTGTCGTGGCTTGTCCAGGCCGCCGCGGCCGCCGACCTGGAAGTCACCCTCGAAGGACCGGACCAGATCCTCCTGGTCGCCCCCGCCAACCTGGCCAACACCAATTTCAATCGGGCGACGGTCGATGCGCGGGATCTCGCGCCCGGGCGCCTCAAGCAGCTTCTCGCTCCCATCATCGCCTCGACGCTCGAGGCCTGCAAAGCGAGCGACGTCCGCGCGATCACGTTGCGTGCGACGAGCGCGCCGGACCGGATTGGCGGAACCACCACCCGCTTCGGCGGCCTGGGGATCTACGCGAACCTGCCGTCGAACGATCGCAGCTCCCAGGGGAACTGGTTCCTCGCGCCCTTCTTTTCGTTCGAGGGGAGCGTGACCACGGCGGCCGGCTCGACCGAGCCGATCGAGCTCTTCGACGTGAACAAGATCTTCCTGCAGAACGACCGGACGGCCCAGGAGGATTTTTTCAAGTACCGCACGCAGGATGTGGAAGCTTCCCTGGCGAAGTTCGCCGCGGCGAGCCTGCCCAAGGCCTTGCGATCGGCCCTTTCATCTCACTGCAAGGGCGGCTGAAGCCTTCGCCATCCTCAGGCACGGCATCCGGATCGACTGGATCGATTCGGCCAGCAATTCCACGGCGAGCGGGCGGTCGAAGCTCGCGCGCCACGCGAGGGCCACCTTGCGCGAGGGCACGGGCGAGGAAAACGGCACGACCCTGAACATCTTCGACGCATAGCGGGCCGTGAGGGCCGAAGCGGGCAGCACGCTCACGCCCAGGCCCGAGGCCACCATGTTGCGGATGGTCTCCAGCGAGCTTCCGGCGCGCCCCTCCGGAAGCGCGGTGTTGGGTTGGCCGGGACAGGCTTCCAGCACCTGGTCGCGGAAGCAGTGGCCGTTGTTGAGCACCAGCAGGTTCTCGTCGGAGAGGTCCGCGGGCTTCACCGCCTTGCGTGATTCCCATGGATGACCCTGGGGAACCACGACGCTGAACGGCTCCTCATACACCACGCGGGTCTTCACGCCGGGAACGGAGAAAGGCAGCGCGATGATCACCACGTCGAGCTCGCCCTCGCGCAGCATCGGCGCGAGGTTGCCCGTGAGGTTCTCCTCGATCACGAGCGGCATCGAGGGCGCGCGCTTGCGCAGGATCGGGATCAAGTCCGGCAGGAGGTACGGCCCGATGGTGGGAATGGCGCCGAGTCGCAGCGCCCCGGCGAGCTGGTCCTGGCTGCCGCGGGCGAGGCCCTGGATCTTGCCCACCTCGTCCAGCACGCGCCGCGCCTGCTCGACGATGGCGAGCCCGCGCGGGGTCGCGATGACCTCGCTCTTGTTGCGCTCGAAGAGCTTCATGCCGAGCTCGTCCTCGAGCTTGGCGAGCGCGAGGGAAAGCGTGGGCTGCGTGACGAAGCACTTCTGCGCGGCACGCCCGAAATGGCGCTCCTGGGCGAGGGCCACGACGTACCTGAGCTCGGTGAGGGTCAAGCGCGACTCCATAGGGTCAGACTATCGCGATTATAACAACAATCAATTTGATTAATCAATCGCCCGGCCCCACACTATCGACATACCCAATCAAACGACATACGAAGAGGCCCAAATGCTCCCCAACTCCGAAGGCAAGCGCGTCCCCCAGGTCACCTTCCGCACCCGCAAGGACGGGCAGTGGAAGGACGTGACCACCGAGCAGGTCTTCAAGGGCCGCACGGTGGTGGTCTTCTCGCTGCCGGGCGCCTACACGCCCACCTGCTCTTCCTCGCACCTGCCGCGCTACAACGAGCTCGCGACCACCTTCCGCAAGGCCGGCGTGGACGAGATCGCCGTGGTCTCCGTGAACGACGCCTTCGTGATGAGCGAATGGCAGAAGGACCAGGACGCGCCCAACATCACCTTCATTCCCGACGGCAACGGCGAATTCACCGAGGCGATGGGCATGCTCGTTGACAAGAAGGACCTCGGATTCGGCAAGCGCTCGTGGCGCTATTCGATGCTGGTGCGCGACGGCGTGGTCGAGAAGATGTTCATCGAGCCCGAGAAGGAAGGCGACCCGTTCGAGGTCTCGGATGCGGACACGATGCTCGCCTACGTGGCCCCGAAGCTGAAGGCCCCGGAACCCGTGACGATCTTCACGAAGGCCGGCTGCCCGCATTGCGCGCGCGCCAAGTCGCTCCTCGAGAAGCACGGCCTCGTGTACGAGGAAGTGGCGCTCGGCAAGGGCATCACCTCTTCGACGCTGCGCGCGGTTTCCGGGAAGGGCACGACGCCGCAGGTGTTCATCGGTGGCAAGCTCGTCGGCGGCGCGGACGAGCTCGAGCGCTATTTCTCGGGCGGCCAGAAGCTCGCCGCGTAATGACCGGCCAGGGGAAACGACTCATGCCCATGGACACACGCAAAGTCGATGTCGCCGTCATCGGCGCGGGCACGGCGGGGCTCGCCGCCTACCGGGCCGCGAAGGCCGCGGGGGCGAGCGTCCTCCTCATCGAGGGCGGCACGCACGGGACCACGTGCGCGCGGGTGGGCTGCATGCCCTCCAAGCTCCTCATCGCGGCCGCCGAGGCGGCGCATGCCGTCGATCGCGCCGGGCACTTCGGCGTGCACGCGGGCTCCCCGCGCATCGACGGCCGCGAGGTGATGGGGCGGGTGCGCCGCGAGCGCGACCGCTTCGTGGGCTTCGTCCTCGAGGGCGTGGAAGCGATTCCCGCGGCCGACCAGCTTCGCGGGCATGCGAAGTTCGTCGACCGCGATACGCTCGATGTGGACGGCGTGCGGGTCGCGGCGCGCGCCATCGTGATCGCCACGGGCTCGCGCCCCGCGATCCCGCCGATCCTGCGCGACCTGGGCGACCGGCTCGTCGTGAACGACGATGTCTTCTCGTGGGAAACGCTGCCCGCCTCGGTCGCGGTGTTCGGTCCCGGCGTGATCGGCCTGGAGCTGGGCCAGGCGCTCGCCCGCCTGGGCGTGCGCGTGGTCGTGCTGGGGCGCGGCGGACGCCTCGGTCCGCTCACCGATCCGGTGGTGCGGGACGCGGCGCTCAAGGCCTTCTGCTCGGAGTTCTACCTCGACCCGAACGCGCACGTCTCCCGCGCCGAGGTGGTCGAGGGCGGCGTGGAAATCGACTACGTGGGAATCTCCGGCGCGCCGAAGACCGAGCGCTTCGAATACGCGCTCGCCGCCACGGGGCGCATCCCGAACGTGGACGGCATGGGCCTCGATGCGCTCGGGCTCACCCTGGACGCGCGGGGCGTGCCGGCCTTCGACCCGCGCACCGGGCAGGTCGGGACGAGCTCCATCTTCATCGCGGGCGACGCCTCGAACTTCTCACCGCTGCTGCACGAAGCCGCCGACGAAGGGCGCATCGCGGGCAACAACGCGGCGCGCTTTCCTTCGGTCGCCGCGGCGCTTCGCCGGACGCCGCTGGGCATCGTATTCACCGATCCGCAGATGGCGGTCGTGGGCGGAGGCTTCGCATCGCTCCACCCGCACGCGATCGCGGCCGGCGAGGTTTCGTTCGAGGACCAGGGCCGTTCGCGCGTGATGCTGCGCAACAAGGGGCACCTGCGCGTCTATGCCGACCCGCAGGACGGACGCTTCCTGGGCGCCGAGATGGCGGGACCGGATGCCGAGCACGTCGGCCACCTGCTCGCCTGGGCGCTGCAAGCGGGCCTCACGGTCGATCGCATGCTCGAGATGCCCTTCTACCACCCGGTTATCGAGGAGGGCCTGAGGACGGCGCTTCGCGACCTCCAGGCCCACATCCGCGAGTGGCAGGCCCAGAAGCCCATAAAAAAGCACGTGCAAACAGTAGCTTGAATTTGGCAATTCTCCGGGGCTTGCAATTCTTAATAGGAACGATTATCGTTTGAGTTCGCACCCACGGACTCGACATGCGCTCGCTCCTCGTACTCGCCCTCCTCGTCGCCCTGCCCGTCCTGGCGGCCGACGACATCGCGCTCACGATCGAGAACCACAAGTTCTCGCCCTCCCGCATCGAGATCCCCACGGGCCGGAAGGTGCGCCTCATGATCGAGAACAAGGACGCCGCGGCCGAGGAGTTCGACAGCAGCGACCTGCGCGTCGAGAAGGTGATCCCCGGCAAGGCGAAGGCGCCGGTCTTCGTGGGGCCGCTCAAGCCGGGCGAATACAAGTTCATGGGCGAGTTCAACCCGGCCACCGCCCAGGGCGTGATCGTCGCGAAATAGCATGCTCGGCGCCGCGCTCATCGTCTTTCGCGAGGTCCTCGAAGCCGCGTTGATCGTGGGCATCGTCGCCGCGGCCACGCGCGGCATCCCGGGCCGCGGCCGCTGGATCGCGACGGGCCTCGTGCTGGGCCTCGCGGGATCCGTCGTCGTGGCGCTCGGCGCCGGCGCGATCGCGAACCTCGCCGAGGGCATGGGCCAGGAGCTCTTCAATGCCGCGATCCTGGGCGTCGCCGTCGCGATGCTCGCGTGGCACAACATCTGGATGCAGGTCCACGGACGCGAGCTCTCCGCCAACGCGAAGCGGATCGGCGGCGACATCCGCGACGGAGCGAGGGAGCTCTCGGTGCTTGCGCTGGTGGTCCTCATCGCCGTGCTGCGCGAAGGCTCCGAGACCGTTCTCTTCCTCTATGGCGTCGCCGTGTCGGGCGGGACCACCCCGGGCGCGATGATCGCGGGCGGCCTCATCGGCGTGGCCGGCGGCATCGCCGTCGGCTGGATGATGT
>DATBEA010000398.1:0-8722 GCA_036276215.1 Usitatibacter sp. | reverse complement strand
CGCGCTGATCGACCTCGCGCCCCCGCCGGGACCCAAGCCCGCCGTGCAGAGGATCGTCGCGCCCGACGAGGAGAAATTCAGCGGCGTGGTCTTCAAGATCCAGGCCAACATGGATCCTGCCCACCGCGACCGCGTGGCCTTCGTGCGCGTGACCTCGGGGCGCTTCGAGCGCGGCATGAAGGTGAAGCTCGTGCGCACCGGCAAGGAAGTGAAGACCGCCGCGGCCGTGTCCTTCCTCTCGCAGCGCCGCGAGGTGCTCGAGGACGCGTGGCCCGGCGACATCGTGGGATTGCCCAACCGGGGCCTGCTCCAGCTGGGCGACACGCTCACCGAGGGCGAGGAGCTCCAGTTCACGGGGCTGCCGTTCTTCGCGCCCGAGATCTTCTACACGGTCGAAGTGGCCGATCCGATGCGCAACAAGCAGCTTCGCACGGGGCTGCAGCAGCTGGGCGAGGAGGGCGCGATCCAGGTCTTCCGACCCGTGCAGGGCGGTGCGCTCCTGCTAGGCGCGGTGGGGCAGCTCCAGATCGACGTGGTGGCGCACCGGCTGGAGGGCGAGTACGCCGCGAAGGCGCGCATGACACCCAGCGCGTTTCGACTCGCCCGCTGGATCACGGCGGCGGAACCAGCCGAGCTGCAGCGGTTCATCGATGCGAACGCGTACCGAGTTGCCCATGACGTGGTCGATGCGCCGGCCGTTCTGTACGCGTACGCGGCGGAGCTGAAGGCGGCACGCGAGATCTGGCCGGCGATCGAGTTCCACACGCTGCGCGAGCATGGCGGGCTCGCGGTTCATTCGAACCGCATCGCCGCGTAGTTGGTCATCGACGGGTAGGTCATGCGCAGCAGGTCGCGCATGTCGTCGGGAGAGACGGGTTTCAGCTTGTAGGCGTGCGCCCGGACCGAATCGACCATGGCGCGCTCGCGTTCCTCGGGCGTGCTGCACAGGATCACCACCGGCAGCGAGCGAAGCGCTTCCACCTCGCGGATGCGTCCCAGCACCTTGAGGCCGTCCAGCGGTGCGAGGCTCATGTCGAGGAGCACCAGGTCGGGCAGCGGATGGCGGCTCCTCTCGTGGAAACGGCCCCGGCCGAGCAGGTAGTCCAGCGCCTCGTGGGGGCCGGTCACGAACCGGACCTCGTAGCCCAATCCGTGCTTCCTCAGCGCCTCGAGCGTCTTCTCGCGATGGGCGTTGTCGTCCTCGACCAGCAGGATTCGGGGCTCTTTCTCGGTGTTTTCCATGGGTCCTCCCTGAAGGGCGGGCCCACTATCGGACGGCTGCGCGTGCCGCGTCCTAAAGAAGTCCTAAATCCTCCGGGAAATCCGCGAAACCGAGGTTAAACTCCTGTCTCGAAGGGGAGATTCATGGGTTTCCGGTTCCTCCTGGCCGCGCTCGCCGCGGCCGGCGCCGTGGAAGGGCTTGCCGCCCCCGCCACGGTCTGCACGATCACGGTCAACTCGGCCGACGAGCGCGAGTCCTTCCGCCGCCACCTGCCCGCCGGCGACTACCGCTTCGTGGAGCTGGTGGAGCCCGGCCGGCCCGACTGGCTCGCGTCGTCCTGCCGGAAGGACATCCGTTGCGACGTCCTCGTGGTGTCGGGGCATTTCGCCGGCACCGAGTTCTACTCCTCGCGTCCCGAGGTCACCGAGACCCTCAAGGTGGACGAGATCGAGCGCGTCCAGTGCGGCGAATCCTGCGGGCTCTTCTCTCAGCTGAAGGAGGTGTACCTCTTCGGCTGCGACAGCCTGAAGGCCGAGCCGGTGCGAAGCGCCACGCCCGAAGTGCTCCGGGCCCTGGCGCGCGCCGGGGCGAGCGACGCCGACGCGCGCCGCGAGGCGAGCGCCTTGAGCGAGCGCTACGCCGAATCGAGCCGCGACCTCATGCGCCGGCTCTTCCCCAACGTGCCGGTGATCTACGGCTTCTCGTCGCTCGCCCCCTATGGGCGCACCGCGGGACCGCTCCTCGATCGCTACTTCGACGGCGCGGCGCACGGCGAGATAGGCAGCGGCATTCCCAGCGAGCGGCTCCTCGCGCTCTTCGGCCCGTCGAGCATGACGATGACTTCGGGCGTTCGCGAAGGCGAGCCCGCATGGTCGTGGCGCGCCGAGTCCTGCCGCTATGCCGACGAGCGCAGCCCGCTCGCGGCCAAGGTGGCGCTCATCCACGAGGACCTGGCCGCGGATGCGGCGGACGTGCGCATGGCCTTCGGCCGCGCCGAGAAATTCTTCGCCGCGCTGCCGCCGGTTCCCGACGCCCAGGCCGCGGCGGAGCTGGCCGGGATCGCCGCCGACGCGCCCGCCCGCCGGCGCTTCCTGGCCCTCACCCGCGACACCTCGGATCCGGCGCTGCGGGTGCGCATGATCTCGCTCGCCCGTTCGGCCGGTTGGCTGGATGAGCCGGGCCGGCGCGAGGAGCTCGCCGCGACCGTCGCCGACATGATGGCGAGCCGGGCCATGGGATTCGGCGAGGTGGACCTGGTCTGCTCGCTGGACGACGACCGCGCGCTCGATCGGGAGCTGGCGCTCTTCAGCGTGGCGCGCCTGCCCCACGGAACCGCGCAGCAATCCGCGCGCGCGTGCATGGGCGATGCCGCTTCGCGCCGCGCCGTGCTCCAGGCGCTGGGCAGCGCCGACGAGCGCGAGGTGCAGCTCGCGCAGGCGTACCTGCGCCACCGGCCCATCGACGATGCCCGGGAGCTGCGCGCGCTCGCCGAGGAGATCGCGCGCATGCCGGCCTCGGCGAGCCAGGTGCGCGCGCTGGATGCAATCGCGCGCCAGCACGTGTCCGACACGCTCACGCTGCAGGCGCTGGCCGCGCTTTACGTCCGCACCGCCTCACCCGCGGTTCAGCGCGCCGTGGCCGAGGTGTTCCTGCGCTCGGATCGCTCGTCCCTCGATGCAGGAATGGCGCAGACACTGCTGCGCCACCGCCTGAAGCGCGACGAGCTCATCGACCAGCTGCTCGCCGCCATGGCGGGCAGCGCCGGGACCTAGGCGCCTTCGGTCTCGCCGTCCCCGCCGTCCTTGTCGCCCTCGATGCGCTCGATGTGATCGGGCGCGATATCGGAGCCTTCGGGCACTTCCTCCGCGGGACCCGCGGCCATGCGCTCGCCGGTGCCGGCCCGGTCCGAATCGCTGTCCAGCTCCTGGTCGCCCACGCCCTCGGAGGCGCCCACCAGGTCGCTTCCGCTGTCGGAGCTGTCGCTGGGGCCGAGCGCGCGAGTGCCGTGGCCGCGGCCCAAGCTTCGGTCGGAGCGAAACGAGGTGTTGGCGGGGTCGAGGGGGCTGGTGGCCATGGGGCTTCTCCTTGGGGGTATTCCCGATTGGATGGGCCGCGGCGATTTCAGTTGCAATCGCGCGGCCAATCGTTTGTGATATCGACCATAGGGCGCGGCCCGCGAAAGCCCTAAGTTGGCAATACAACAAACGCGGAGAACCGCGCATGTGTGCATCAGGGAGAGCGATGCTGCTGGGCCTTGCGGCCTGGGTCCTGCCGCTGTACGTAGCGGCGCAGTCCGTCGTTTTCATCAACCCGGGCAAGTCGGACGAGGCCTACTGGGTCACCTCGGCGCAGGCGATGCAGTCGGCCGCGCGCGCACTGGGGATGAAAATCGAGGTGCTGTACGCGGAACGTGACCACCTGCGCACGATCGAGCTCGCGAAGGAGATCGCCGCGCGCCCGAAGGCCGCACGTCCCGAATTCGCCATCGTGACCAACGACAACGCCACCGGCCCGGAGCTCCTTCGCATCCTGGACGGCGCCGGCGTGAAGACCTTCCTTGCCTACAGCTCCATCGCGCCCGAGGCCCGCGGCGCCACCGGCGAGCCGCGCGCCCGCTACAAGGGCTGGCTGGGCTCGCTCGAGCCGCACGCCGAGGACGCGGGCTACGTGACCGCGCAGGCGCTCATCGCGCAGGCTCGCCGCGCGAGCTCGCAGGCGGCCGACGGCAAGCTGCACATGGTCGCCATCGCCGGCGACCGGACGACGCCTTCGTCGGTGCGCCGCAACGCCGGAATGGCGAAGGCCGTGGCGGAATCGCCCGACGTGGTCCTCGAGCAGACCGTCTTCGCCGGATGGGCCCGCGACAAGGCACGCGAGCAGGCCGAGTGGCTGCACGTGCGCTACCCCGACGCACGCCTCTTCTGGGCGGGCAACGACCTCATGGCGTTCGGGGCGATGGATGCACTGGAGAAGGCGGGGAGCACTCCCGGGCGCGACGCCTTTTTCAGCGGCGTGAACACCTCGCGCGAGGCGATGGACGAGCTGCGCTCCGGGCGGCTCACGGCGCTCGCGGGCGGCCATTTCATCACCGGCGCGTGGTCGGTCGTCATGATCTACGACTACGCGCACGGGCGCGACTTCGCCGACGAGGGCCTCGACCTCGACCGCTCGATGTTCACCAACTTCGACGCGCAGAGCGCGCAGGTCTACCTCGCGCGCTTCGGCGAGGGCTTCGACGGCGTCGATTTCCGCCGCTACAGCAAGGTGCTCAACCCGGCGGTGAAGCGCTACAACTTCGACTTCGCGCAGCTGCTGCGCTGAGCGCCGTGAGGACCTCCTTCCGGCCCCTCGCTTCGACCCTCGTGCGCCGCACGGTGGCCGCGGCGATGGTCTGCGCGGTGGTCGCGGCGGCGGTGCAGGCCTCCTTCGCGGTGCGCGAGGCGCGCCAGGCTTTCGACCGCGCGCTGCACAACATCGCCGAGACCAACGTGGCGCTCCTCTCGGTGAGTGTCTGGGACATCGAGCCCGAGGCCATCCGGCGCCAGCTCGCGCAGATCGTGAGCCAGCCCGAGATCGCCCACGTGAGGCTCACGGAGCGTTCGGGGCACGAGTTCACGGCGGGCACGGAACGCTTGCGCGACGCGGGCGTGCCGCGGGTGCTCCCGATTCCCTACCCGGACGGGCGCGCCGGGCAGATCGGCACGCTCGAGATCTCCGCCAACCGGCAGACGCTCTACAGCCATGTCTTCTGGGCGGTGCTGGTCGCCGTGGCGGGCTATGCGGGCTTCGCCTTGGTGCTCTCGGTACTCATCGCCATGATGGTGCGCCTCGAGGTCGAAAAGCCCATGCGCTCGCTCGCGCGCTTCACCTCCGAGCTCACGCCCGAACGCCTCACGACCCCGCTCGTCGTCGACCGGCCGGCGAGGCCGTGGCGCGACGAGATCGACCTGGTGGCCGAGGGCTTCCGCACGCTGCAGGACGGCATCCAGGAGCACGTCGCGACGCTCGACGGGCAGGTCGCCTCGCGCACCGCGCAGCTGCAGGCGGCGCTGGACGAGATCCGCGCGCTCACCGTGACCGATCCGCTCACCGGCTGCTTCAACCGCCGCCATCTCGACGCGCGCCTCGCCGAGGAAGTCATGCGCTGCCACCGCAGCGGGCCGGAGCTCTCGCTCATCGTGACCGACATCGACCATTTCAAGGCCGTGAACGATTCGCTCGGCCATGCGGCCGGCGACAGCGTGCTGCGCGGGCTGGCCGTGGTCTACCGCGACGCGATGCGCCAGCGGCTCGACTGGGTGGCGCGGTTCGGCGGCGAGGAATTCGTGATCGTGTTGCCCGATACCGGCATCGCCCGAGCCGCGGCCATCGCGGAGCGCCTGCGCGTGGCGGTGGCGGCTTCGCGCTTCATGCATGCGGGCAGGCAGATCATGGTGACCGCAAGCTTCGGCGTGGCCGAGTGCGGCCCCGACGACGACCCGGCATCGCTCCTCGCCCGCGCCGACGCGATGCTCTATCGCGCCAAGGACGCGGGACGCGATCGCGTCGTGTGGGCGCAGTCCGAGCAGGTGTAGGAAGCTTCCGACCGCGAGGGGGGTCCGGCGCTGGCTGAACAATCGTTGCGCCGCGACGACAATCGGGCTTATCCCACGCCACGCCCGATCGCCCGATGTTCCCGGCCCGAATCGTTTCCGCAACGCTCCTCCTCGCCGCGGTTTTCGCCGGCACGGGCGCGCACGCCGAGAAGAAGACGATCTGCACGATCACCGTCAATTCGTCGGACGAGCGCGAGGCCTTCCGCAGCCACCTGCCCAAGGGCGACTACCAGTTCGTCGAGCTGGTGGAGAAGGGCCGCGACGACTGGCTCGCGAGCGCCTGCCATCGCGGCGTCCAGTGCGACGCGCTCGTGATCTCGGGCCACTTCAACGCCGGGGACACCTTCTACTCGGACAACATCGCCAAGGACGAGAACCTCAAGGTCGACGAGCTCGAGCGCGCCTCGTGCAGCGCGAGCTGCCCGGGCCTCTTCGCGAAGCTGAAGGAGGTCTACCTCTTCGGCTGCGAGAGCCTGAACCCCGACGCGACCAAGTACCAGTCCTCCGAGGGCGAGAGCGGGCGCGAGCGCATGCGCAGGCTCTTCGCCAACGTGCCCGCGATCTACGGCTTCTCGGGCGCGGCGCCCGTCGGTGCGACCGCCGGCTCCATCATCAGCCGCTACTTCGCCGCGGGCGGCCCCCCGATCGCCACCGGCCGCCCCAACTCCCAGCTCCTGCGGCAGTTCTCGGCGAACCGCATGGTGATGGTGCAGGGCGTGCGCGATTCGGATCCGGGTGCCGCGTATCGGCGCGAGGTGTGCGGGTTCTACGACACGCGCTCGCCGGCGGCGAAGAAGCTCGCCTTCGTGCACGAGCTCCTGCGCCGCGATCCCGCGCAGGTGCGCGCCTTCTTCGAGCGCATCGAGAAGCTCTGGAACGGCTTCAGCGAGGCCGACCGATCCTCGCCCGCATTCCTCCACGAGGCCGCGCTCCTTTCGGCGGACGAGGCGGCGCGAGAACGCTTCCTGGGCCTCGCGCGCTCGGGCGCGCGACCCGAGATGCGCGCTCGCATGATCCGCATCGCCGGAGCCTTCGCGTGGCTTTCGGCCGAGGAGGAGCGCGCCGAATACGTGCGCCTCGCCTCCGACCTCATGGACCGCAATGCCGTGGGATATGCCGAGGTGGACCTGGTCTGCTCGCTGAACGGCGATCATTCGCTGGACGGCGCCGCGGCGAAGCTCGCCCGCCATGCGCGCCGCGTGGCCGACGCCGCGGTGCTCGCGTGCCTGGGGGATCGCGACGCCCATGCGCAGGTCGTGCGAGCGCTTTCCGACGGCAGCGAAGGCGACGTGGAGATAGCTCAGGCCTACCTGCGCAACCGCCCGCTCACCGATCGCGAGGAGCTTCGCCAGGTGGCCGCCGGCATCGCGCGCATCCCGTCGGCCGCGGTGCAGGTGAGGGCGCTCGATACGCTCGCGCGCCTGCACATCGAGGACCGCGAGATCCTGCGCGAGCTCGAGGCGGCGTTCGCGACCGCCAAGTCGGTGAACGTGCAGCGCGCCATCGCGGAGGTGTTCATCCGCTCCGATGCCACGGACATCCGCAAGCCCGAGCTGGCATCGCTCCTGCGCCAGCATCGCCTGCGCTCCGGCGGCGGCGAGGACCTGATCGACGTGCTGCTGCGCCGCTTGCAGTCCTAGGCGATTTGCCGGACGCTGGCGACTGCCCCTGGCGGGCCCGGAGCGGACGAATGCGGCGCAAGAAGGCAAGCGACTATCCCCAGGAGGTCCTCGACCTCTTCGACGGCTACCAGCACGGCTTCGTCGGCCGGCGCGAGTTCCTCGACCGTGCGGCGAAGTTCGCGGCAGGAGCGGCGGGCGCGCTGGCATTGCTGGAGAGCCTGCGACCCGATTACGCGCTGGCGGAGCAGGTGAAGCGCGACGATGCGCGGGTGGCCCCGGGCTACGTGACGATCCCGTCGCCCCAGGGCTCGGGCGAGGTCCGCGGCTATCTCGCGAAACCCGTCGGCGCGCACAAGGGCGGGTGCATCGTCGTCTATCACGAGAATCGCGGCTTGAACCCTTACATCGAGGATGTGGCACGGCGCCTCGCGGTCGAGGGCTACGTGGCCTTCGCGCCGGATGCCCTGACCCCGGTGGGCGGCTACCCCGGCGACGAGGAGAAGGCGATGAAGCTCTTCTCCTCGCTCGACCCGAAGAAGCGCACCGAGGACCTCGTCGCGGCGGCCGTGTGGCTGCGCGCGCAACCCTATTGCGAAGGCAAGCTGGGCGCGGTCGGCTTCTGCTTCGGGGGCACGACCACCAACATCCTCGCCACGCGCATGCCCGAGCTCGCGGCGGCCGTGCCGTTCTACGGCGGGCAGCCCTCGGCCGAGGCGACGGCGGCCATCAAGGCGCCGCTCCTCATCCACTACGCGGGCCTGGACGAGCGCATCGACGCGGGCTGGCCTGCCTGGGAAGCGGCGCTCAAGGCCCACGGCGTGAGCTACGAGATGCACATGTACCCCGGCGTGAACCACGGGTTCCACAACGACACCACGCCGCGCTACGACGAGGCGGCCGCGAGCCTCGCCTGGAGCCGGACGCTGGATTTCTTCCGCAAGCACGTCGGGGGCTAACACCTGCAACACCCGAAAAGGTGACTTATTCCATAGTCCGGGGCGCCGCGGCCCTGTAAATTCCGGGGGGTTTCCAACAAGAAGAACCTCCCGCTGAGCACGGAACCGAAAGTCCCGACGCTTCGCCGCGGGCTCGCGCGCATCGCCGAGCCCTACGTCTTCTTTCCGCTCGTCGCGGTGGTGCTGCTCGCCGTCGTCTGGGGAGCGACGCTGAGCCTCGTGCGCGTGGAGCATGCCGCCGCATCGCGCGCCGCGGCCACTTCCGCCGTGGACCTGGCCGACACCTACGAGGCGCAGATGGTGCGGGCGCTGCGCGAGATCGACCAG
>DATBEA010000397.1:0-5549 GCA_036276215.1 Usitatibacter sp. | reverse complement strand
CCCGATTTGCGTTTCAGTCAGCAAGTATCTTAGGTATGGAAGTCCCGTCGCGTATGTGTTGAGTTCAGGGACGGGTAGTGTTTCTATCTCCTTTCCGGATGTCGGGACCAGCAGGTCGAAAGTAAACCGCGAACGGCCTTTTTCCTTGTAACTGGTTGGCGGCGTCCTGTGGGAGAGTCCAGGAACGTCGACGAAGTCGATACCCGACTCACGCAATAGTTCCAGCAAGCCTCCCTTTGGCACCTTCTCCAACGCCAGCTTGGCAGGCCGCGCTATATCTATGTCTTCGGTCGCGAAGACCGCAACCCGAATCCCTAGTCGATTGACGATCGCTTCAAACGCATGAGTACCTATGAGCACGGCACCGGCTTCAAACAACTTGTACCTGCTTACTATCGCCAGTGCGGCAAGATGTTTTGGCTGGAGGATTGAATATCCTTCACGCGCCAACAATCGAATGCTGCTCCGTAGGTCCTTGGCATCCTCGATTCTTTTCTTCCACATTGCGAGAACGGTCCGGGACTCAGGGGCCTCTTGCTGGCACAGATACTGATCTCGTTTCTTTCCGTCATAGCCATAGAACTGACGCACAAAGAACCTTGTCTTGTTGGCGTTCTCCCGAATAGTTATCGCTCCCGGAGTCCCCACCAAGATCTCGTCTTGATGCAGCGCATGGTTCTCCACATCGGCATAGGTAGTGGCCAATGTTGAAGGGTGCTTTTTATAGAGGGGCGGGGAAGTCAGGTTCATATCCTCTAAAGTCAATTTATAGAGGATATAAATATATCCTCTAAAAGTCAAACTCAGAGGATATCAATGCGCCTACTCCACCGGCACGCAACTGCAAAACAGGTTCCTGTCCCCGTAGACGTTGTCCGCCCGCCCCACCGGCACCCAGTACTTCCCCTGGCGCAGCGTCGCGACGGGATACGCGGCGAGGCTTCGCGGGTAGGCGTGCTTCCATTCGTCGGCGTTCACCACCGCCGCCGTGTGGGGCGCGTGCTTGAGCGGATTGTCCTCCCGGTCGAGGCGGCCCTGCTCCACCGCGCGGATCTCTTCCCGGATCGCGATCATCGCGTCGCAGAAGCGGTCCAGCTCGGCCTTCGACTCGCTCTCGGTGGGCTCCACCATGAGCGTGCCCGCGACCGGGAAGGACATGGTCGGCGCATGGAAGCCGTAGTCGATGAGGCGCTTGGCGACGTCCTCCACCTGGATGCCCGACGTTTCCTTGAGCCCCCGCAGGTCGAGGATGCACTCGTGCGCGACCTGGCCTCCGGGGCCGGTATAGAGCACCGGGTAGTGGGGTGCCAGGCGCTTGGCCACGTAGTTCGCGTTCAGGATCGCGACCTCGCTCGCGGCGGTAAGGCCCGCCTCGCCCATCATCTCGATGTACATCCACGAGATGGGCAGGATCGACGCGCTGCCGAAGGGCGCCGCCGTGACCGCGCCGATCGCGTCGGCGTTCCTGCCCAGGTGGCGATGGCCCGGAAGGAATTTCGCCAGGTGCGCTCCCACCGCCACGGGACCCACTCCGGGGCCGCCGCCGCCGTGCGGGATGCAGAAGGTCTTGTGCAGGTTCAGGTGCGACACGTCGCCGCCGAACTCTCCCGGCGCCGTGAGCCCCACCATCGCGTTCATGTTCGCGCCGTCCACGTACACCTGTCCTCCGTGGCGGTGCACGATCTCGCAGAGGGCCGTGATGCCGGTCTCGAACACGCCGTGCGTCGAGGGATAAGTCACCATGATCGCCGCGAGCTTCGCCGCGTGCTTCGCGGCCTGGCGCTCCAGGTCTCCCAGGTCCACGTTGCCCGCCTCGTCGCATCCCACCACGACCACCTGCATGCCGGCCATCTGCGCCGACGCGGGGTTCGTGCCGTGCGCGGAGCTGGGAATGAGGCACACGTCGCGATGGGCCTCGCCCCGGCTGGCGTGCCACTTGCGGATGATGAGCAGCCCCGCGTATTCACCCTGCGAGCCGGCATTGGGCTGGATGGACACCGCCGCGTAGCCCGTGGCCTGCGCTAGGCGCTTCTCGAGCCCCTCGATCAGCTCGCGATAGCCCTGCCACTGGTCGGCGGGCGCGAACGGGTGCAGGTGCGCGAACTCCCGCCACGCGATCGGGATCATCTCGGAAGTCGCGTTCAGCTTCATCGTGCACGAGCCCAGCGGGATCATCGAGCGGTCGAGCGCCACGTCCTTGTCGGCGAGCGAGCGCAGGTAGCGCAGCATCTCCGTCTCGGAGTGGTAACGGTTGAAGACCGAATGCGTGAGGTAGGCCGAGGTGCGCGCGAGCGCCGCGGGCATCGGGGCCGCGCCGTTGCGGTCGAGATCGGCCGCGGTGAAGGCAGGCGCGCTGCCCGCGAAGATGCGCCAGATCGCTTCCACATCGGCGCTGGTCGTGGTCTCGTCGAAGGAGATGCCCAGGCGGCCACCGTCGAGCCCGCGGAAATTCACGCGCGAATCCAGCGCGCGCTCGGCGATGCCGTTGGCCTTCCCGCCCGCCGCGACCGTGATCGTGTCGAACGGCTCGCGCGTCTGGACATCGAATCCCAGCTTCTGGAGCCCCGCCTTCAGGATCGAGGCGAGGCGATGCACGCGCCGCGCGATGCGCTCGATTCCCTGGGGCCCGTGGTACACGGCGTACATCGACGCCATCACCGCGAGCAGGACCTGCGCGGTGCAGATGTTCGAGGTCGCCTTCTCGCGGCGGATGTGCTGCTCGCGCGTCTGGAGCGCCAGGCGATAGGCGCGCTCGCCTTGCGCATCCACGGTGACGCCCACCAGGCGGCCGGGCATGTTGCGCTTCAGCTCGTCGCGAGTGGCCATGTACGCGGCATGCGGGCCGCCGAAGCCCATGGGCACGCCGAAGCGCTGCGTGTTGCCGACCGCGACATCGGCTCCCCACTCGCCCGGGGCCTTGAGGATCGCGAGCGCGAGGATGTCCGCCGCGGCGACCACGAGGCCGCCCGCGGCATGCACGGCCGCGGCCATGGCGGAAAAATCGCGCACCTCGCCGTCCGCACCGGGATATTGCACGAGCACCGCGAAGGCGCCCTGGCGCTCGAGGGCCGAGGCCTCCACCACGCGAACCTCGATCCCGAGCGGCTCGGCGCGCGCGCGCACCACGTCGATCGTCTGCGGCAACACATCGTCGGCGACGGCGAAGACGCGCGAGGCGGACTTGCTCCCGCGCAGGCAAAGCGTCATGGCCTCGGCGGCGGCGCTCGCCTCGTCCAGCATGGAAGCGTTGGCGATATCCAGGCCCGTGAGGTCCGTCACCATGGTCTGGAAGTTGATGAGCGCCTCGAGGCGGCCCTGGGAGATCTCGGGCTGGTACGGCGTGTAGGCGGTGTACCAGGCGGGATTCTGGAAGACATTTCGCAGGATCACGCCGGGCGTATAGGTCTCGTAGTAACCCTGCCCGATGTAGCTCTTGAAGATCCGGTTCTTCTCGGCAATGTGGCGCAGCGCGCCGAGCGCCTCGCCCTCGGTGCGGGGGCCGCCGATTCCCATGGGCGTCTTGCGCCGGATCGCGGCCGGGACCGTGGCGTCGATCAGCTCGGCGCGGCTCGCGAAGCCGAGCGTCGCGAGCATCGCCGCCTGGTCGGCCTCGTCGGGCCCGATGTGGCGGCGCTCGAAGGCGCCGTGGTCCTCGAGATCCGCGAGCGTCGCGGCGGAGGAATTGCGGATGGGCGTGTCGGGCATTTTGTCTCCGGGGCGGCGCTAGGCCGCGGCGGCCTTCTCGTAGGCGCCGGCATCGAGAAGCTTCTCGGCGTCGGCGGAATCGTTGGGCTTGATGCGATACATCCACGAGGCGAAGGCATCCTCGTTCACCTTCTCGGGCGATTGCGAGAGCTCGGCGTTCACCGCCACGATCTCGCCGGCCACCGGCGCATAGATGTCGGAGGCGGCCTTCACCGACTCGACCACGCCTACGGATTCCTGCGCGGCGACCTTCCGCCCGACCTGCGGCGCCTCGACGAAGACGATGTCGCCCAGCTGCTCCTGGGCATGGTCGGTGATGCCCACGGCGAGCGTGCCGTCGGCCTCGCGGCGCACCCATTCGTGGCTGGCGGTGTAGCGAAGATCGGTGGGAAGCTTCATGGTCGTCCTTTTTTTCCTGGGGTTAACCGACGAGGACCTTGCCGTTGCGCACGAAGGGCGCCTTCACGACGCGCGCCGCGAGCCGCTTGTCGCGCACCTGCACATGGACCGTGTCCCCGATCGCGACGCCGGGGGGCACGCGGGCGAGCGCGATCGACTTGGAGATCGTGGGTGAGAACGTTCCGCTCGTGACCTCGCCCTCGCCCACCGCTGTCTCCACCTTCTGGTGCGCGCGCAGCACGCCGCCCGCGTCGACCAGCACCAGGCCCACGAGCTGCGCCCGCGAGCCTTGCGCGCGCAGCGCTTCCTTGCCGACGAAATCGCGCTCGCTCTTCAAGTCCACGGTCCAGGCAAGCCCCGAGTCGAGCGGCGAGACGCGCTCGTCCATGTCCTGGCCATAGAGGTTCATGCCCGCCTCCAGGCGCAGCGTGTCGCGCGCGCCCAGGCCGCAGGGCCGAGCGCCCTGCGCGACGAGCCTCTCCCACATGGCGCGCGCACCAGCCGCCGGGACCATCACCTCGAAGCCGTCCTCGCCCGTGTACCCGGTGCGCGCCACGAGGAGACCCTCGGTCAGCGCGGCATTGAACGGTGCGAGCTTCTCCGTGGCGGCCTTCGTCGCGGGATAGGCCGCCCAGAAGGCCTCGCGGGCGCCCGGGCCCTGGATCGCGAGGATCGCCAGGTCGGCGCGGGGCTTCAGCGTGACGCGCGATTCCCAACGCTTGCGAAGCGCCTCGAGCCATTCGAGGTCCTTGGGGGCGGTGCCGGCATTCACCACGACGCGGAAGTGCTGCTCGCCCAGGAAATACACGATGAGGTCGTCGACGACACCGCCCTCGGGCGTGAGCATGCAGGTGTAGAGCGCCCTTCCCGGGTCCTTCAACTTGTCCACGTTGTTGGCGAGCGCGCGGCGCAGGAACGCGCGCGCATCCGGCCCTTCCACCTCCACGGCCTGCATGTGCGAGACGTCGAAGAGCCCGGCCGCGCGGCGAACGGCGTGGTGCTCCTCGATCTGCGAGCCATAGTGGACGGGCATGTCCCAGCCGCCGAAGTCGACCATGCGGGCGCCCGCGGCCTTGTGCGAATCGTGAAGCGGTGTGGTCTTCAGCATTTCTCCGGTACCGAAAAAAGAAAAAAGGGCCGGCAAGCTCGCGCTCGCTCGACCCCTCTGTCCTTGGTACCTGAGAGATTACGGCCGGTTGTGCCGGCCGCGCGCCCCTTCGGTGGACGGCCTCGCCGTCGCTCTCCAGAGTCGGGGCATCACGCCCCGTTCCGACCGGTCCTTTTGCCTGAGAGTTTGCGGGTGCTACCCCTTCGGCGGCGCCTGGCGGGCGCTCTCTCCCGGACGGATAAGGGGATTTTCCTAGACCCGGAGCAGCTTGTCCAGCGTGATCGGAAGATCGCGGATGCGCTTGCCGGTGGCGTGATACACGGCGTTGGCGAGGCAG
>DATBEA010000396.1:0-2139 GCA_036276215.1 Usitatibacter sp. | reverse complement strand
CGACGGGATACGCCGATCTCGACGAGATGACCACGGGGCTCCAGGACGGCGATCTCATCATCGTGGCCGGAAGGCCCGCGATGGGAAAGACCGCCTTCTCGCTCAACATCGCCGAGCATGTCGGCCTCGAGTTGAAGCTTCCCGTCCTGATCTTCTCGATGGAGATGGGCGGCACGCAGCTCGCGACGCGGTTGCTGAGCTCCGTGGGACGGGTGGATGCGCAGAAGCTTCGCACCGGTCGCCTCGATCCTCCCGACTGGGACCGGCTGGGGACGGCCCTGGGGAAGCTGAACGAAGCGCCGATCCTCATCGACGAGACGGCCGCGTTGAATCCGCTCGAGCTTCGTGCGCGGGCGCGCCGAAAGTGGCGCGAGTACGGCGGATTGGGCCTGATCGTCGTCGATTACATCCAGCTGATGCAGGGCACCGACAACGGCAACGAGAACCGCGCGACGGAGCTCGGCGAAATCTCGCGGGGCCTGAAGCAGATGGCGAAGGAGCTCTCCTGCCCGGTGATCGCGCTCTCGCAGCTGAACCGGTCGCTCGAGCAGCGGCCGAACAAGCGGCCGGTGATGTCGGATCTTCGCGAATCGGGCGCATTGGAGCAGGACAGCGACATGATCTTCTTCATCTACCGCGACGAGGTCTACAACGAGGACTCGCCGGACAAGGGCATCGCCGAGATCATCATCGGCAAGCAGCGTAACGGCCCCATCGGCACGATAAAGCTCACGTTCCTCGGCAAGCACACCCGCTTCGAGAATTTCACGGGGGGCCCGGGCTACGTGCCGTAATAAGATTCGGCCATGTCCCGTCCCACCCGCGCCACCATCTCGGCCCAGGCCCTTCGCCACAACTACGCGGCATCCAGGCGCGCCGCGCCGCGTTCGCGGGTGTACGCGGTGGTCAAGGCCAACGCCTACGGCCATGGGCTGGATCGGGTCACGCGGGCGCTGCCCGACGCGGATGGCTTCGGCACGGTCGAGCTGGATGGCGCCGTCGCCACGCGCGACGCGGGCTTTCGCGGGCCGATCCTGCTGCTGGAGGGCTTCTTCGAGCCCTCGGAGCTGGAGCCCATCGAGCACGAGAACCTCTCCGCCGTCGTGCACAACGACGAGCAGCTGCGGATCCTCGAGAAGGCGGACCTCGCCGATCCGATCGACGTCTTCTTCAAGGTCAACACGGGGATGAATCGGCTGGGCTTCCCGTTGGAGGTCGCGCGCGATCGGCTCGCCCGGCTGCAGGCGGCGAAGTCGGTGAAGTCGGTCACGCTCATGACGCACTTCGCCAACGCGGACGGGCCTCCGGGCATCGAGGAAGCGATGCGCCGGTTCGATGCCGCCACTCGCGGCATCGATCTCCCGCGAAGCCTCGCCAACACGGCGGCGATCTTCTCCCATCCGCAGTCCCACGCCGACATCGTTCGCCTGGGGATCGGCCTTTATGGCGCGACGCCTTTCGCCGAGCGAAGCGCGCAATCGCTCGGCCTGGAACCGGCGATGACCTTCACCTCCGAGCTCATCGCGGTCCAGGAGCTGAAGCCCGGCGAGACCATCGGCTACGGTGGCTCGTTCAAGGTGGACAAGGCCATGCGCGTGGGCGTGGTCGCGTGCGGCTATGCGGACGGCTATCCCCGCCACGCGCCTTCGGGCACGCCGGTGTTGGTGGGCGGTGTGCGCACGAAGACCGCCGGGCGCGTTTCCATGGACATGTTGATGGTCGATCTCGCCGGCATTCCCGACGCGCGCGTGGGCACGGCTGTCACGCTTTGGGGTGAGGGCCTGCCGGTGGATGAGGTCGCGGTTCCTGCCGGCACCGTGGGCTACGAGCTCCTTTGCGCGCTCGCGCCGCGCGTTTCCGTTTCCGAGGCGAGCTGATGGCCAAGCCCAAGACCGTCCACACCTGCACCGAATGCGGCGGCCAGTCCACCAAGTGGGCGGGCCAGTGTCCGCACTGCAACGGCTGGAACACGATGGTCGAGACGACCGTGGAAGCGGCGGCCGCGGGCAAGGGCGGCGCGCACCGGTTCGCGAGCGTGGCGGGCATGGCGAGCGAGGTGATCACGCTGGGCGAGGTCCAGGCGGAGGACTTCGCGCGGCTTCCGACCCTCATCGGCGAGTTCGACCGGGTGCTGGGCGG
>DATBEA010000395.1:0-2302 GCA_036276215.1 Usitatibacter sp. | reverse complement strand
CATCTGCGCGCGCGACTCGATCTGGAAGACCCCGATGGTGTCGGCGCGGCAGATCATCTCGTAGACCTTCGGGTCCTCGGCCGGGATGTCCTGCATGCGCTTGCCGACCATCTTCAGCGCGCGGCGGATGCACGAGAGCATTCCGAGGCCGAGCACGTCGACCTTCAACAACCCGAGCGCATCGAGGTCGTCCTTGTCCCACTGGATCACGGTGCGGTCGGGCATCGTGGCGTTCTCGACAGGCACGAGGCGCGAGAGCCTGCGGTTGTCGATCACGAAGCCGCCGGGATGCTGCGAGAGGTGGCGCGGGAAGCCCACGAGCTCCTGGGTGAGATCGATCACTTGCTTCACGATGCGGTTGTCGAGATCGAAGCCGCCCTCGGCGAGGCGCTTTTCCAGCGCGTGCCGGTTGTCCCACCAGGACATCGACTTGGAGAGGAGGTCCACCTGGTCGAGGGAGAGTCCCAGCGCCTTGCCCACGTCTCGCAGGGCGCTCCTGGGTTGGTAGGTGATGACGACGGCGGCGATGGCGGCGCGCTCGCGGCCATACTTCGCGTAGATGTACTGGATCACCTCCTCGCGGCGCTGGTGCTCGAAATCCACGTCGATGTCGGGCGGCTCGTTCCTCTCCTTCGAGATGAAGCGCTCGAAGAGCACCGACATGCGCCCCGGGTCCACCTCGGTGATGCCCAGGCAGTAGCAGACGGCGGAGTTGGCGGCCGAGCCGCGCCCCTGGCAGAGGATGTCCTTGCTGCGCGCGAACTCCACGATGTCGTTCACCGTGAGGAAGAAGGGCTCGTAGGCGAGCTGGGCGATGAGCGCCAGCTCGTGCTCGACGGTTTGCTTCACGCCCTGCGGCGCGCCCTGCGGATAGCGGCGGGCGAGGCCCCGCATCGTGATGTCGCGAAGGTGCGTGGTGGGCGTTTCTCCCGCGGGGACGAGCTCCTCGGGATATTCGTAGCGGATCTCGTCCAGCGAGAAGGCGCAGCGGCTCGCGAGGTCGAGGCTCGCCGCGAGGAGCCGCACGGGATGGATCGTGGAGATGCGGCCGATGGAGCGAAGGTAGCGCTCGCCGTTCGGAAGGAGCTTTCGCCCCACCTGGGCAAGCGTGCATTTGTGGCGGATGGCGGTCATCACGTCATGAAGCTTCTTTCGCGAGCGCGCGTGCATGTGGACGTCGCCAGAGGCGATGCAGCGCATGCCGAGCTCGCCGCCGAGGGCTTCGAGGCAGGCTAGCCGCGCTCCGTCGTCACTGCCGCGATGCAATTCGACGGCGATCCAGGCGTGTCCATGGAAACGCTCGGCGATCCAGCGGCCCTGTCCACGCGCGAGCTCGTCGATTTTCGCGGGCGGGATCCAGATCGCCTCGAGGCCTTCGGGCTCGCGCGGCAGGTCCTTGCCTTCGAGGCGGTACTCGCCCTTGTCCGCCGCGCGGCGGCCCAGCGTGATGAGCTCGCACATCGCTTCGTAGCCGCGGATGTGGGTTGCGAGGAGGACCAGCTTCATGCCGTCGGCAAGCGCGAGCTCGGTGCCGATGATGAGCTTCATGCCCGACTCTTTCGCGGCGACATGGGCGCGCACGACGCCGGCGACGGAGCATTCGTCGGTGATGGCGAGGGCGCGATAGCCCAGCTCGGCCGCGCGATGCACCAACTCCTCGGGCATGGACGCGCCGCGCTGGAAGCTGTAGCTCGTGAGGCAATGCAGCTCCGCGTAGCCCGGTATCATCGCCGCTCGCCGACATCGGCCGCGTGCTCTATGGGCCCGGCCAAGTGCAGTGACCTACGCGAAAACGCCATGCAGATACCACGCCTGTGCGCCATGGTGCTCGCGGAAGATCCAGAACGCCTCGCCGCGAGGGTTGGCCGCCACGTAGTAATCGCGGCTTACTTCATCGCCGTCCCACCACCCCGCCTCGATGCGCTCCGGCCCGGCGAGCAACGCGAGCGGCCCCTGCAGTTGCGGCACCTGCTCCTCGCTGACGAGCTTCTGCGGCCGGCGCAGCAGCCACGCAGGCCTGGAATTGGGGTCAGACCCCTTTTCCCGCGGGGAGGAACAAGGCAGCGCGCTTTTCGCTAATCGTTCTGCCCCGCGGGAAAAGGGGTCTGACCCCATTTTCTCAGGGCGGTGGTCGTCGGCGATGGCGATGCCGAAGACGCGATCGGAACCGAGGCGCGCGCAGAGGCGCTCGATGAGGCGCGAGCGGTCGAGGGCTTGCTCCTGGGCGCCGGGAAGCCAGGTGGATTCGCGCGGCACGTAGGGCAGGAGCGCATCGGCGCGCAGCTCGAGCGCGATGGTGGGC
>DATBEA010000394.1:0-2275 GCA_036276215.1 Usitatibacter sp. | reverse complement strand
GCCTCCATGATGGGACGCATCCTCTCCGAGCTGGACCGTGCTCCGGCCGGCGAGGCCTTCCGCAAGGACCTGGCGCAGCTTCGCGCGGGACTCGACCAGAAGGCCGCCGCCGCGCGCGCCGCCAACACGGCCCATGCGAGGTCCCGCGAGGCGGTCGACGCGATGCACGCATCGCTCGCGCCACTCGAAAGCAATGGCGGCGCCACCGCGACCGCGGCAAGGCAGTTGGACCTGGACATCCGCCGCCGGCTGGAGACTTTCACCGCGCGCATTCCCCTCGTCGAGGAACGCCTCGCGGGCCTCGCAACGGCGGCCCGGGGGGACGCGGCCGCCGGCGCGGCGGCCGAGCGGGTCCGCGAGGTGTCCACTGCCTTCATCCTGGCGCGCGCGGACGAGGTGAAGGCCTTCGACCGCTTCGCCTTCCTCACGCTCGGCGGGCGCATCGACCTGTCGACCCGCACGCTCGGTGCCGCGATCGAGCGCCTGCTGGACGACAAGGAGCGCTGGCGCACGTACCTCTTCGCGTATGCGCTCGCGCTCCTCATCGCCTCGGCCTACCTCGCAGTGCGCGTGGCCTCGACCCAGGCCGAGCTGCGCGGCGCCAACGAGGACCTCGAGCGCCGCGTGGCCGAGCGCACGCGCGACCTGAGCGCGACCTTGAAGCGACTGCAGGAATCCGAGGCGCAGCTCGTGCAATCGGAGAAGATGTCCTCGCTCGGCCACATGGTCGCGGGCGTGGCCCACGAGATCAACTCGCCGCTCGCGTACGTGAAGAGCGGCATGACGAGCGCGCGCGCCTCCATGCCGGCGCTGCGGGGGCTGGTGGCCGAGGCCCAGGCGCTGGTGGCGATCCTGCAAAGCGAATCGCCCGACGCGAACGAGCTCCAGTCGGCGTTCGAGGCGGTCGAGGGGCGCCTCGCCAGCATCGGATCGGCCCACGCGCTCGACGAGCTCGAGGCCCTCACCAACGACGGCCTGCACGGCATCGAGCAGATCGTGGAGCTCGTGGCGAACCTTCGCAGCTTCTCGAGGCTCGACCGCAGCAAGGTCGCGAGCTTCAACGTGAACGAGGGCGTGCAGGCCACGCTCCTCATCGCCAAGCCGTCCCTTCGCAAGGTCGACGTGGAGCGCAGCCTGGGCGACCTGCCCTCGATCACCTGCTCGCCCTCGCAGGTGAACCAGGTGCTCCTCAACCTCGTCACCAACGCGGCCCAGGCGATCGACAAGCCCCGCGGTCGCATCGTCGTGGCCACGCGCCGCGCAGGCGCCGACGCCATCGCGATCGACGTGCAGGACAACGGCCGCGGCATCGCGCCCGAGGCGCTGCCGCGCATCTTCGACCCGTTCTACACGACCAAGGAGCCGGGCAAGGGCACGGGCCTGGGACTGTCCATCGCCTACAAGATCGTCTCGCAGCACGGCGGGCGCATCGACGTGAGCTCGACGCCCGGCGAGGGCACGACGGTGACCGTGGTGCTGCCCGTATCCCCGCCCGGGGACCTCGCCGCATCGGTCGCTGCCGAAAGCCAGGCCCTCACCGCATGAGCGACGCACGCCGCATCGGCAAGTACACGATCGAGCAGCCCCTCGGCAAGGGGCCGTGGGCGAGCGTGCTTCGCGCCTCCGAGGGCGGCAGGGCATTCGCGCTGAAGATCGTGCAGCGCGAGGGCCTCGATGCCGAGGCGCTGGACAAGATGCAGCGCGTCGCGACGCTCCTCGCGCGCGTTCGCCATCCCGCGATCGCGAGCTTCGTGGAGCTCGTCGCCGCCGACAAGGTCGTGTGCGCCGTCTACGAGCTCGCCGAGGGAGCGCCGCTCTCCGGGCGCCTCGAGGCCGGGGCCGCCCCCGACCTGAGGCTCGCCTGGGACATCGCGCGGCAGGTATTGGAAGGCCTGGAGGCCGCCCATGCGAAGGGTGTCTACCACGGCAGCATCAAGCCGGCGAACATCATCGTGGACGGCCAGGGACGCGCGAAGCTCACCGACACGGGGCTCGCGCCCCTGGCGCCCGTGGAAGCCGGCGATCCGTCGTACATGGCGCCGGAGCAGTTCTCGCACGAGGGCGGGGAAGCGCGCACCGACCTCTACCAGGTGGGCGCGCTGGTCTACCACCTCGTGACGGGCCGGGCTCCCTTCTCGGGCCCGCGCGAGGAAACGATCCACCGCGTGGTGCAGGAGCGGCCCGCCGATCCTTCCACGTTCATGCCGAAGATCGCATGGCAACTCGACTGGGTGATCCAGCGCGCGCTCTCCAAGGATCCGATGGACCGCTTCGG
>DATBEA010000393.1:0-9478 GCA_036276215.1 Usitatibacter sp. | reverse complement strand
CGCTCCCGCCGAGCGTCGCGGTGCGTCCCACCCCCGCGGCGGCGGGCATCACCAACGCCAACGTCGCCAGCGCGGATGCCATGCAGTCGCTCATGCGCCGTCGCCTGCTGATCCCCGTCGAGGGCGTTTCCCGAAGCCAATTGCGCGACAACTTCCTCGAGACACGCGGCGGCACGCGGCGCCACGAAGCGCTCGACATCATGGCGCCGCGCGGAACGCCGGTGCTTGCTACCGACGACGGCCGCATCGCCAAGCTGAGCCGGCATCCGCTGGGCGGCATCACGATCTACGAAGACGATCCGCAAACGAAATATGCCTACTACTACGCGCACCTCGACCACTACGCCCAAGGGCTGCACGTGGACCAGGCGGTGCGCCGCGGCGAGGTGATCGGCTACGTGGGCAGCACCGGCAACGCCTCGCGCTCCGCCCCGCACCTGCACTTCACCATCCTCGACCTCGACGCCAACGGGCATTGGTGGACGAAGGGTTCGGCCGTCGATCCTTATCCATTCCTTGTCGACGCGAGGCCCTGACTAGAGGCGTTGTCCTACACCAAGCGTGTAGGACGTCCTACAGCCGTGTAGTCTGGCGATGGATATCGTTGACCCATGCGCCCCCGAATCGCCCTCGTGCACGATCAGGAATGCCTAGCCGTCCCGGAGGAGGCGCTCGTGCGAAGCGCTCCCGCACCCGTTGCCGAGCCGGAGCCCGAATCGCGCATGCCCGGCTCCAGCCGCCGCGACTGGGTCTACCGCGAGATGGCGCTGCTCGGTCCCGACGCCGGGCCCTGGGCCGAGCGGGACCACTGATCCTTCAGTGAAGCACCCGGTGCGAGCTGCGAATCTCGCCGATTCGCACGGCCGCGTGCCAGAAATAGCTCGCGAGCTCGCGTAGCTCCGTTGCATTCGGCGCCAGCGCCTGCGCGGAATTCACGCTCTCCACCAGCCAGCGCTTCACGCGCTCCACGTCGGCCACGCTGGAGATCGTGAAGTCGCGCCATCCCTGCTGGATCGGGGCGAGCTCCTCGGGAGCCCACAGCGCCAGGTAGTCGGCGGCCATGCGAACGACATCGGCTTCGGTGCTCGCACCGCGAATCTGTTGTTTCCAGCAGTCCATCGATACGCCCTCGCGGATCTTGTGTCGGTGCGCTTATCACGCCACAACATCTGGGATGGGACAGTCGGTGACTGCCGCGCGTGCGTGTAAGACTAGGCGGACGCGGATCCGAGCCAGTCGAGCGCGAGGGCGCAGAGCGTGCGCACACCGATCTTGAGGCAGCCCTCGTCCACGAAGAAGCGCGGGCTGTGGTTGGGCGCCGACTCGGCGATGGGCTTGCCGGGCGGCGTGCACCCTACGCGATAGAAAAGTCCCGGCACGACCTTCTGGTAGAACGAGAAGTCCTCGGCACCGCACACCTTGTCCACGATGCCGACGTTGGATTCGCCGGCCACGCGCTCGAGCGTGGGGACCGCCCACTCGGTGAGGGCCGGGTCGTTCACCGTCACGTCGTAGCCGCGCTTGATGGCGACCTGGGCCTTGGCCCCGCCCGCCGCGGCGATCATCTCGGCGATGCGCTTCACGTGCTCGTGGATTTCCTCGCGCTGGCGCTCGTCGAAGGCGCGGATCGTGCCTTCCATGCGCACCTCGTCGGGGATGATGTTCTTGCGCACGCCGCCGCGGAAGACGCCCACGGTGACCACCGAAGGCTCCTTGGTGAGCTCGAGCCGGCGCGAGACGATCGTCTGCAGCCCCACCACGATCTGCGAGGCGGCCACGATCGGATCGGCGCCGCGCCACGGCATCGCCGCGTGGGTTTGCGTTCCGCGCACGAAGATCCGCATCTCGTCGGAGGACGCCATGAGCGGACCCGAGCGATAGCCGATCTTCCCCGTGTGGTGGTTCGAGGTCACGTGCAGGCCGAAGATCGCACCCACCTTCGGCGCCTCCATGCAGTGCTCCTCGATCATCTTGCGCGCTCCGCCATCCTCGCCCTCGGGCGCGCCTTCCTCGGCGGGCTGGAAGATGAACTTCACGGTGCCGGGAATGCGATCGCGCACGCCCGCGAGGAGCTCGGCCACGCCCATCAGGATCGCGGTGTGCGCATCGTGGCCGCAGGCGTGCATGACGCCGCATTGCATCCCGGACCACTCGGTGGTCACTTCGCTCCTGAACGGCACGTCGACTTCTTCCTTCACCGGGAGCGCGTCCATGTCGGCGCGCAGCGCCACGACCGGGCCGGGCTTGCCGCCCTTCAGCAATCCGACGACACCCGTGTGCGCGACCTTCTCCTTCACCTCGATGCCGAGCGAGCGCAGGTGATCGGCGACGATCTTCGAGGTGCGGAACTCGCGGTTGCCCAGCTCCGGATGGCTATGGAAGTCGCGGCGCCACGCGATCACCTTCTGCTCCAGGCGCGCGGCGGCCGTGCCGATCTCCACGTCGAAGGGGAAGGCGGCGTCGCGCGCGCTAATCAGCGAAGCAGCGTGGAAAGAAGGCCGAAGATGCCGATGCCCAGCGCGGCGATGGCGTCGCCCGCGATGAGGCCGCCGCCCAGGAGCGACGTGGCGCTCATGTCCTCGGGCAGCGCATCGCCCGCCTGTTTCTTCGCCGTTCGCCTGTCCATGAGCCAATTGTAGGTGCTGGAGACCACGCCGCCCATTCCGAACCACATCGAGGTCGTGAACTCCACGAAACCGCCGAAGGAGAACGCGTAAGGCGAGGGCAGCAGCACCGCGTCCACCACGAGGCTCTTCGGCTTCACGATCTTGCGCGCGAGCTGGAAGGCGAAACCGAGGGCCACGCCGGACCAGATCGCCGTGATCTGGTAAGGCTTGGGATCGGTGAGGCTCCTCAGCACGCCCACGAACTTGTACGTCATCGCGGAAGTCCAGCGCGCCGATTGCTCCGAGGCCTTCATCACCGTCTGGTCCTGGAGGAGGATCGGGTAGGCGGACATGAAGAGCTTGGCGAACGCCACGCCCATGATGGCGCCCACGAGGATGCCGGCGGCCTGGTAGCGGAACTGGATCACGCGGTTGGTGGAAAGGCGCCACCCCGTGGAGCGGTCCTGCTGCATGTCGCCGGCGGTGCTGGTGGAAATGAGCACGATCGAGGCGGTCATGAGGCCCACGCCCGGATCCATGAGGCCGACCGTCGCCATGATGAGCACGGTCACCACGAACGCGGAGGAGATCGGGTTGCTGTCGGTGAGGCCCAGCGAGATGCCGTTCACCATCACGAACACGAAGACGAGCGCGATGGCGATCGCGAGGTAGGTGATCGGCTGGTGCAGGACCGCCGAGCCCATCGCGATCACGCCGATGCCCCAGGCGATCACCCACACGACGAGCATTCGCGCGTTCATGCGCTTCCAGTCGGGCTGCTCCAAGGGCGGCTTCCCGCCCTTCTTCAACCGCCGCCCGAACTCGAAGAGGATGAGCGCGATGTCGAGGATCGCCGCGCCCAGGATCATGCCCAGCGCGATGAGGAAGGTGATCTTGCGGAAAGGGTCGCCTTCCTTGAGCCAGCCGATCGAGATGAACCACGGCGTGAGCCACTCGCCCAGGAACGCCGCGACGATGGCCGGGATGCCGATTCGCGCGCCCACGATCATGCCCGCGCCGAAGGTGGATGCGGAGAAGCCGATCCGGTCGAGGAAGGCGATCCAGGTCGTCGCGAGCCCGCCGAGGAAGCCGATGCCCATGCCGCTGCCGAGCGTGTTGACCGAGCGCTTGAGCAGCACCGGGTCCGTGAGCGCGCGCAGGATGTTGGCCACCGCGAGCCCCGAGGGGAACGTGAGCTGCATGCGGTCCACGAGGATGGGCGTGTAGAGCATCCCCACGCCCGCGGCGAACATCCCGATGCACAGGAAGTACAGGATCATCTGCCAGACGGGCGGCTGCGGCAGTCCCATCCACACCATCGCCTGGATGAGCACCCCCATCGCCGAGAGGCCCGCCACCGAAGCCGCGGCGGTCTGGATGTAGTTGGCGCCGTGCTTGCCCTCGGCTCCGTAACCGTATGTGACCGTGGAGCCCAGGATTCCCGCGAGCACCTGCCCGCCCACGAAGAAGCCGATGGAGAAGTTCATGAAGGAGGCGGTAACGCCTCCGAGGGGACCCAGCACCAGGGCGCCCAAGGCGAGCAGGAGCGCGTGGTATTTCCAGGTGTCGGGCGCGGGCAACCAGGACCAACGCGGCTTGCTGCTCAAGGAACGATGCTCCCCGGGATCAAGGTGGGGAGGAAAATAGCACAGCGGCCGCTAGGGCTGCGTGGAAGGCCTCGGCGAGCGGCGAATCTCGGCAAGCCGCGTCGCCGCGTGGGAGAAATACCCGGCGAGCTCCCGCATGTGGAAATCCGAGCGCGTGGCAGCCTGCGCGGGCGCATCCGAAAGCCGCGACTTCACGCGCTCGATGTCGTCGCTGGATTCGATTCGCAGCGCGCGCAGCCCCAGCGATGAGGGCGCAAGCTCGCGCGGCGTCCAAAGGCGCAGGAAATCGCTCGCGCCTTTCATGAGCTCGGCCTCGGAAACCGCATTGTCGATCTCGTCGTGCCAGCAATCCATCGCTACTCCTTTCGGCCACCCGATAAACGCACGACCATGAGGCCACATGCCGAGCCACAAATCAGTCGGCGGCGCGTGCTTCGGCGTGTCGGAGCAGGCCGACGGGCGCGAAGGCTTCCCGCAAGTCGTGTTGTTAACGCGCACGCGCCGGCTTGACCCGGATCAAGTTCGCGCCGGCGCTTCAGATTGGCGAAGGTTGCGGGGAATAGCGTGCGACGCAAGGTGCCATCGCGAAGCGCCTACTGCCGATCCCGTCATTCCAAACAACATTCCCGGGGGACCCCATGGATCGAAGACAAAAGACGATTGCCCGCGCGGTCGCGACGGCCTTCGCCGCGGCATCGCTCGCAGGCGCGCCGTACGCTCGCGCCGACGACGAATCCCAGCGAGAGATACGCGCGCTCAAGGAACAGATCGAGATGCTCTCGCGCAAGGTGGACGAGCTCTCGCGCAAGGAAGCGGCCACTTCGGCCAGGCAGCGGGAGATCGAAAGCCATCCTCCGCCCATGGCGCAGGCTGCCTCGAGCGCGGCGGGCCCCGTGGCCAAGCCCGGCAACAGCCTCACGTGGAACGTGGGCGGCGGCGAGGTGACGCTATACGGTCACGTGGACGTCTCGCTCGACGAGCAGAACAACGGCATGACGGGCTTCCTCAATGGCGGCCTGCCGGTCACGGGACACAACGGGTGGGTGCCCGACATCTCGAGCAACCTCTCGTACTTCGGCGTGCGCGGCCAGAGGCCCGTCACTCCCGACCTCACTGCATTGTTCCAATTCGAGACCGAGGTCGCCTTCGCGGCCACGCCCGGGGCATCCGACCAGGCGCCGGACGGGACGCAGCAGAAATTCAGCCTCGGCTCGCGCAACAGCTTCATCGGGATGCGCAGCGGGCAATGGGGCACCATCTATCTCGGCAAGACCGACACGCCTTACAAGACCTCGACGGGACGGCTCGACCCCTTCGCGAGCACGCCGGGCGACTACAACGCCATCATGGGCAACAGCGGCGGCGACAATCGCGCCGAGTTCGACTCGCGGCTTTCGCACTCGGCGTGGTACGAATCTCCGAAGATGGGGCCGTGGAGCTTCGGCCTGCTCTTCTCGCCGGGCCAGAACCGCAGCACCGACACCGAGCTCTACGCCCAGGGCGAGCCCGATTGCACGGGCGGAAACTCGAGCGCGGGGCTGAACGGAAACAACGGCCAGCCCAATCCCTGCGAGGACGGCTCGTTCGGCAACGCCTTCAGCAGCGCGCTCAGGTACCAGAGCGGGCCGCTGTACGCGATCGCCGCCTACGAGATCCACAAGAACGTGAACCGCAAGGGCGACGAGATCGACCCGGGCACGATCGGCGTGCGCGACGAGATGGCCGCCAAGATCGGCGTGCAATACACGTTCCCCACGCACACGACGGTGGACTTCATCGTCGAGCGGCTGAAGCGCGATGCCATCACGCCGGCGCTGGACGAGCGCACGCACACGGCCACCTGGCTCGCGGTTACGCAGCACATGACGGCGATGGACGACCTCAACCTTGGCTGGGCCCACGTGGGCCACTCGCCCGGGCAGCCCGACCAGGGCGTCCAGGACCATCTTGGCAACGCGAACGGGCCGGGGTCCTCCGACAACGGCGCGGATCTCCTGTCGATCGGGTACAAGCACCGTTTCGGCGACAACCGCACCACGTGGTATGCCACGTACTCGCGCCTGAAGAACGAGTACTGGGGTCACTACTCGCTGGGCGCCGGCGGCCACGGCCTTCCCACGCGCAACTACGTGGGCGACAAGTTCATCGGCGGCTGCTCCAATGATGGAAACTGCGGGCCACCCTTCACGGGGAACACCGCGCAGGCCTTCTCGATCGGGATGACCTACGACTACTGAGGCTTTCGCAGCCGATTCCGGACGGCGCCTTCGGGCGCCGTTTTTCATGCGGTTGATGTACTCTTCGCCTGCAGGTGCCCGCATGCAGGAGGTCCCGATGAAATCGAACAACATCCGGATGGTTTGCTTCTTGGCGATTGCCTCCCTGGACGCGGCGTCGGCCTCGATCTACCGCTGCACGGAGCCGGGGGGCGGGATCACCTACCAGGAGACCGCCTGCGCCGGGGTCGCCACCGGCGGCACGGTCAACATTCCCACCGCCTATCCCGACTACAACGTGGGCGAGCACGAGCGCATCCTGCAGCGCGAGGCGCTTTTGGACGAGCGCCTGCTGCGCCGCAACGCGATCGACAGCGCCGAGCGCATCGCCCGCGAAGACCGTGCCGCGCGCGAGAAGGAAGCCGAGGCGCGCATCGCCGAAGCCGACGCGCAGGCGGCCGGCGGCGGCTACCCGTTCTTCGCGGCGGGCCGGCCCTTCGCCGGGCGCCACCCGCCCCACCATTCCCAGCCGAAGTCGCGAGACCGCCGGCCGCTCTAGGCGGTCGCGCGCGCCGGCGCGTTCCTCACCACGCCGTTACCCGAGAGGTGGATCCGGGCGAGCTGCCCGTAGCTCGACTTGAGGTCGAGGGGAACGCCCGCGGTGGCCTTCGTCGTCGCGCTCGCGATCTCCGCGATCTCGTACTCGAAGCCGTGGGGCAGGTCGATGCGCACGCGATGCTCGGCGCCGTTCCTCGCCGTGCGGATCGGCTCCGCGTGGGTCTCGATGACGCCCTCGACGAAGACCCGACCGCGCCGCTTCTCGATGTCGGCGGAGAACTCGATCCTGCGGTAGAGCGCGGGAAGCTTGTTCGGGGACATCGTGCCGTACACCCACCACATTGTCGCGGCCTCCTTCGTTTCCTGGCCCGACATGATTTTCTCGAGCGCATCGCGCTGCCGCGCGTCGGCGCGCTCGTCGATCACGAGCTGCATCGTGCCGTTGCCCTCGTGAACGGCGCCGGGCCACGACCACGTGCCCACCGCCAGCAGGCCATCGAGCTTCACGTCGCCGAAGCGCCCCTGCTCGACCTGGAAGCCGCCCATGGCACGGCAGGACCCGTGGCTCGGCAGCTCGCCGAATTGGCAGGGACATGCGTACCTGCAGTTGCAATTGCCGAGCTCGACGCCTTTTACGAACCAATCGATCATGGCCGCTCCCTAGTTGATGAGTAGAAACGCGACGCCCGCCGCAGCGAGCGCAACGCCCGTCGCGCGCGCGAACCACGGACCCGCGGGGAAAATCTTCTCGACGAGGACCAGCGCGGAGAGCGCGAGCACCCACGCGAGGTTCATCACGCCGAAGGCGAAGAGCAGCGCCATCAGCACCGCGCAGCACCCGATGCAATACGCGCCATGCTCGACGCCCATGGCGAAGGCGCCCGCGAGCCCTTCGCGATGGTGCTCGACGAGGAAGCGCGCCGGCGCGCGGCACGCGGTGAGGCAGGCGTGCTTCGTGCCCGAGAATTGGTAGGCGCCGGCGGCGACGAGAAGCGCGCCCGCGAGGCGCGGGCTCTCGCTCGCCATCGCGGGAGACAGGAGCGAGGAGGTGGCGAGCAGCCATTGCACGAGCGTCGCGGCCGCGCTGAACGCGGTCCATGCGGCGAGGTAGCCGGCCACGAAGAGTGCCGTGGGCATCGCCGAGCCGCGGCCGGCGTGGCGGCGCAGCGCGGCGAAGAGGAGGATCGTGGGCGCGGCACTCGGCACCATCATGGCCGCCATCATGATCGCCCACATGGCGAGCATCGCGGCCGCGTAGCCCGGGGTCCAGGCGCGCGGGCTCGCCATGGAATCCGGGTCCGCCGCCATCAGGGCCAGGTCGATCCATGCGAGCGCGGTGAGCGCGACAAGCGCGGCGACGAGCGCGATGCCGCGCCAATCGAGGGGCTTCGTCGTGCCGAGGGAAGCGGCCATGTTTCGTGCCGGGAAACGGGGCCACCAGTCTAATGGAATAATCGCCCCATGACCGACAAGGCCAAGCTGCACGCCGAGACGCTCGCCGCCCAGGCAATGGGCCGCGTGACCGACACCTATCGAGAGGTCGTTCCGCCGATCCACACCTCGACCACGTACGAGCGCGCGGTCGACGGCGGCTATCCCGGCGGCCGCGTCTACTCGCGCGCCGACAATCCGACCTACGACGCGGCCGAAGCGCTCATCGCCGCGCTCGAGGGCGCGAAGGCGGCGCTGCTCTTCGCCTCGGGCCAGGCCGCCTCGGCCGCGGTCTTCCAGTCGCTGCTTCCGGGCGATGCCGCGCTCGCGCCGCGCAACATGTATTGGGCGCTTCGAAAGTGGCTGGTCGAGTACGCGGGCAAGCGAGGCCTCGCGGTCGAGCTCTACGAGAACACGTCGATCGACGATCTCGCGGCGAAGGCGCGCGCGCGCAAGCCCAAGGTGATCTGGGCCGAGACGCCCGCCAATCCCACCTGGGACGTGACCGACATCGCCGCCGCCGCGCAGGTGGCGCGCGAGGTGGGCGCTGCGCTCGCCGTCGATTCGACGGCAGCCACGCCGCTCCTCACCCAACCGATCGCGCTGGGCGCCTCCCTCGTCATGCACTCGGCGACCAAGTACCTCAATGGCCACTCCGACGTGATCGCGGGCGTGCTCGCGACGGCTGCCGATGACGACCTGTGGCAGCGGATCCGGTATTCGCGCAGTGGAAGCGGGGCGATCCTGGGACCGTTCGAAGCATGGCTGCTGCTGCGCGGCATGCGAACGCTGCCGGTGCGCGTGGCGGCGGCGTGCGCCAACGCCATGGCGCTCGCCCGCCGCTTCGAAGGCGATGCGCGTCTTTCCCACGTGCTCTATCCGGGGCTCGCATCGCATCCCGGGCACGCGGTCGCATCCCGGCAGATGAAGGGCGGTTTCGGCGCGATGATCTCCGTGAGGCTCGCGGGAGGCGAGCAGGCGGC
This sequence comes from Usitatibacter sp., assembly GCA_036276215.1. Taxonomy (GTDB): domain Bacteria; phylum Pseudomonadota; class Gammaproteobacteria; order Burkholderiales; family Usitatibacteraceae; genus Usitatibacter. The sequence continues at coordinate 77 of DATBEA010000393.1, read as the reverse complement.
GAAGGATTTCACGGCGCGGCTCGCCGTGTTCAAGCGCGCGACCTCCCTGGGCTCCACGGAAAGCCTCGCCGAGCATC
>DATBEA010000392.1:0-2151 GCA_036276215.1 Usitatibacter sp. | reverse complement strand
AGGTGCCGGAAGGCTTCAAGGTGAGGGAGCGCCACGGAAGCGAGGCACCCATTCCACCCACCCCGCCTGCGCCGCCGGCCCCGAACGTGCATCCCGCGCCGCCCGCACCGCCGGCACCGCCCGCGCTCCCGCCGCCGCGCGGCTGACGGCGGCGAATATAATCGACCTTTCCTCCACGAGGACCGTATCGATGGGCAAGGGCGACAAGCGCAGCTTCAAGGGCAAGGTCTTCAAGCACAGCTACGGCAAGACGCGGCCGCGGAAGAAGAAGAAGGCGGACGTGGCGACCACTCGCAAGAAATAACGTCATTCCCTTGGAGAACGGAATCCCACCAGGACGCTTGCGCGCTTTGGTTGGATTCCCGCCTTCGCGGGAATGACCGCTAGAAATGGGAGCCGGGCCCCCGCAGGAACTCGATTTCCCCGGCGGTGCTCTCGCGGCCCAGCACCGCGTTGCGATGCGGGAAGCGCCCGAAGCGGCGGATGACCGCCTCGTGCGCGCGGGCCCACTTCACGAGGCCATTCGTCTCGGGATAGGCGTCGAGCGCCGACATGCGCTCGATCGCGGTCTCCTGGTCGGCGGGATCCTCGCTGTGCTCGAAGGGCATGTAGATGAACTGGCGCTCGACGGGCGACAGCTTCGCCTCGTCGCCGCGGGCGAGCGCCTCGCGGGCGCAGCGCAGCGCATATCCATCCTGGGAAAACGCGCGCGGGTCGTCGCGATAGAGGTTGCGCGAGAACTGGTCGAGGACCACGACCAGGGCGACCATGGATTCGGGACGGTCGCGCCAGCGGTCGATCTCGCCCAGCGCCGCGCAGGCGTGCAGCGCTTCGAAGCGGCGGCGGATCTCCCCGTCGAACGCGGCGTCCTTGCGGTACCACTCGGGCCGCGCCTTGCCGCGCCCGGGCCCGGTTCCGAACCAGAAATCCAGCACTTCCTGCGCTTCCGGCATGTCGGCCATTTCCTTGTCGAGCCGGATTTCTACGCCATTCGCGCGCGCCCGACAATCCCGCTGCGCTGTAGTACCCTTTCACGATGGCCGACACACACGCGGGTCACCGCCACGATGGCGGCAGCCACGACCATGCCCACGACCATGCCCACGGGCACCATCATGGCCATTCCCATGGCCCGCCTGCCAACAACGCGGCATTCGCGGTCGGAATCGCCCTCAACGCCGGCTTCGTCGTGGCGGAGTTCGCCTACGGCCTCGCGGCCAATTCGCTCGCGCTCCTGTCGGATGCCGGCCACAACCTGAGCGACGTCTTCGCGTTGCTCATCGCGTGGGGCGCGCTGCACCTGGGAAGGACCGCGCCCACGAGACGGCGCACCTACGGCCTTCGCCGCACTTCCATCCTCGCCGCCCTCGTGAACGCCGTGGTCCTGCTGGTCGTCGTCGGCGCGATCACGTGGGAGGCGCTCCTGCGGTTCGGCAGCCCCGTGCCTGTCGCGGCCGGCACCGTGATCGTGGTCGCCGCCGCCGGGATCCTGGTGAATGCCATCTCCGCGATGATGTTCATGGCCGGGAGAAAGCACGACCTCAACGTGCGCGGCGCGTTCCTGCACATGGTGGGCGATGCGGCCATCTCGGCGGGCGTCGTGGTCGCGGGACTCGCGATCCGGGCCACCGGCTGGCAATGGCTCGACCCGCTGGTGAGCATCGCGATCGGTGCGCTGATCGTGTGGGGCACGTGGGGGTTGCTGCGCGAGTCCCTGAACCTCACGCTGGACGCCGTTCCGGAAGGCATCGATACCCACGCCGTGGAGTCGTACCTCGCGGCGCTCCCCGGCGTGCATTCGCTCCACGACCTGCACATCTGGGGGATGAGCACCACCGAATCGGCCCTCACGGTGCACCTGGTGATGCCCCAGCCTCCGGGAAGCGACCTGTTCATCGAGGCGTGCTGCCGCGGGCTGCGCGAGGACTTTCGCATCGGCCACGTGACCATCCAGATCGAGCACGGCGACGAGGCCTGCCGCCAGGAGACTCCGTGCCGCCCCGCACCGTAGGATCGCGCGAGCCGCACTGATGGACGCGGGCCAGCGCCGCGCGGTCCTCGCAGCCTTCGGCGCGGCGCTCCTCTTCGGCGCCAGCACTCCCGCGGCCAAGGCGCTGTTGGGCGACACGAGCCCCTTGCTCCTCGCGGGCC
>DATBEA010000391.1:0-5962 GCA_036276215.1 Usitatibacter sp. | reverse complement strand
ACCAGAGGACCGGCACCGCGAACCTCGATCTCAGCTACCGCGCCGGGTCCAACGCGGTGGTCTATGGCTACTACTCGTTCCAGTCGGCGGCCATGGAGCAGAAGGGCGTGCAGCCCAACAGCTGCAACGTGGGCAGCACCTACTACTTCTACAGCGACGGGCGGGTCGCCACGGCCGCCACCGGCGCCGCGGCGCCCACCACGCCCGCGGGCACGACGCTCGTGGCCACGCAGAACGTGGTCGCCGCGAACTGGTCCGACGTCTGCGGCTTCGCTTCCCCCACGAGCCCGCTCTTCCCGGACAGCCGCGGCTGGGACGTGAGCTCGAAGGACCGCAACCAGGTCCTGGGCTTCGGCCTGAGGTACGACTTCGGCAAGGCCAAGCTCGACGCGGACTTCACCCGCTCGCTCGGCAGGACGCGCATCGGCTACACGTACAACGCGGCCGCGCTGGGCATGTCGCCGCTGCAGGCCTCGCTCGCGGGCTCGGGCCTCTCGGACCTCGGCATCGCGCAGAGCGTCTTCAACGCGAACCTGCTCATGCCGCTCACGCCCGACGTGGCGATGCGCTTCCTGGTCCGCTACGAGTCGGGACGGATCCGCGACTGGCACTACGACGGCGTGCTCGCCAATCCGATGCCCGCCAACAACGCGCTGTACCTGGACGCGGGGCCCGCGGACTATCGCACCACGGTCGTCGGCGTCATGTTCCACGTGAGGATGTAGGGGAAAGGCTGGATCGCATGAACTGGTTCGCAAGCAGCATCCGCAACAAGATCCTCGCGGTCTTCGTCCTCGGGCTCATTCCCGTGGTCGCGGGAGCGCTTTACGGGTTCGCCGCGGCCCGCGCGGGCCTGGCGACGGTCGCGCGGGTGAACGACACCCTCATCGCCCAGGCGATCGAGGCGCAGGCGCTCGAGAGCACGTTCAAGGAGCAGGTGCAGCAGTGGATGAGCGTGCTCGTGCGCGGGCACGACCAGGAGGCGCTCGACAAGAGCTGGAAGCAGTTCACGTTCCGCGAGCGCGAGGTGAAGCGCGCCGCGCAGAAGCTGCGCGAATCGGTGGAGGTTCCCGCCGCGCGCGACCTGCTCGACAAGTTCATCGCGGCGCACGCGGCGATGGGCGCGCGCTACCGCGAGGGGCTCGAGACGTACAAGTCCTCGGGATTCGACGCGAAGCGGGTCGACGCGCAGATGAAGGGGATGGACGTCGCTCCCTCGGAGCTCCTCGAGGAGCTCGTGAAGCTCATGCGCGACGAGGCCGATGCCGCGGTCAACGGCGCGCGCGCGTCCGCTTCGCGCGGGCTCGCGGTAAGCCTGGGCGTCATCGCGGCGGCCACGGTGCTCGCGCTCATCGCCTGCGCGATCCTCATCACGCGCGCGGTGGCGCGTCCCCTCGCGAGCGCCGTCGCGGTGGTCGATCGCGTGGCTGCCGGCGACCTCACCGTGCGTGTGGAATCGGCCTCGCGCGACGAGACCGGGCGCCTGCTCCTCGGCCTGTCCAAGATGCGCGACGCGCTGGCCGAGGCGGTTTCCCTCATCCGCGCCTCCGCCGAGACGGTGGGCACGGCCTCGAAGCAGATCGCCGCGGGCCACGCGGACCTTTCCTCGCGCACCGAGGAGCAGGCCGCGAGCCTCGAGCAGACCGCCTCGTCCATGCACGAGCTCGCCACCACGGTGAAGCACAATGCCGACAATGCGCACGAGGCGAACGTGCTCGCCTCCGACACGTCGAGCACCGCGAGCCGGGGCGGCCAGGTGATCGCCGACGTCGTGCAGACCATGGGCGGCATCTCGGACGCCTCGCGCAAGATCGCCGACATCGTGAGCGTCATCGACAGCATCGCATTCCAGACCAACATCCTCGCGCTCAACGCCGCGGTGGAAGCCGCGCGCGCGGGCGAGCAGGGCCGCGGCTTCGCCGTGGTGGCCGCCGAGGTGCGCGCGCTCGCGCAGCGCAGCGCCGACGCCGCCAAGCAGATCAAGGGCCTCATCAAGAACTCGGTCGATCGCGTGGGCGAAGGCACGCGGCTGGTCGAGGCCGCGGGCAACACCATCCAGGAGTTCGTGGAGTCCGTGAAGCGCGTGACCGAGATGATGTCCGCGATCTCCAACGCGAGCCAGGAGCAGCTGCGGGGCATCGAGCAGGTGAGCGGCGCGGTCACGCAAATGGACCGCGTGGTCCAGCAGAATGCCGCGCTGGTGTCCGAGGCCGCGTCCGCTACCCAGAACATGGCCGACGAGGCCGAGCACTTGATGGAATCGGTGTCGCGCTTCAAGCTCGAGGATGGACCGCATGCGCAGCCGGTGCCGGCTTCGCACGAGACGCTCGAGAGCTTGCCGCGGCCCGCCGGTCCGCGCTTTCAACTCGCGAAGGGATAAGGGGCTTGCATTCATGATCGATCGATTCTCCAAGGCGCTGCCGGCCCTCCTCGCCGGCGCGTTCTTCCTCGCGGCGCCGGGCGCGCTCGCTGCCGACGGCGCGGTGGTCTCGGACCAATGCGCGGCGTGCCACGGCAGGAACGGCGTGAGCTCCGAGCCCACGATCCCGACCATCGCCGGATACTCGGAAAAGTACATCTCCGACAGCCTGAAGAACTTCAAGACGAAGGTGCGCACGTGCGCGCAGGTCACCATTGCCTCGGGGCCCAACAAGGGCAAGAAGTCGGACATGTGCAAGGTGACCGCCGAGCTGGGCGACGCCGACGCCGACGCGGTGGCCAAGTACCTGGCGAGCCAGAAGTTCGTGCGCGCGAAGCAGCCCTTCGATGGCGCCCTCGCCGCGAAGGGAAACAGCGTCTACAAGCTGCGCTGCGAGAAGTGCCACGAGAACAACGGCTCGTCCCCCGACGAGGACAACGGGATCCTCGCCGGCCAGTGGATGCCGTACCTGAAGGAGCAGATCGCCAACTTCCGCGCCGGCCGCCGTCCCATCGACGAGAAGATGAAGCAGCGCCTGGACAAGGTGAACAAGGACGAGGAAGAGGAGCTTCTGCACTTCTTCGCGAGCCAGCAGTAACGCCGTGGCCCCGGGCCGGCGCGCGTACGGCGTCGGCGTGATGGCGCTGGGCCTTGCCGGCCTCGCATGGGGCCCGGCCAGGGCCGTCGCGCCGTTGGTGATCGTCGCCGGCGCGGCCGTCGAATGGCGCAGGACCGTGGCTTGGGCCGCCGCCGCGCTCGCGGCCTACTACCTCATCGTGGTCGTGATCCTCATGAACGGCCGCGCGGTCCTCGCGCATTACGCCGAGTACGGCACCTACAGCGGGCTTGCCGAGCAGGTCGCGGTCGCCGCGGGCGGGCTCGTCATCTGCGCGGCGAGCGCCAGGATCGATGCGACCCTCGCGCGGCGCCTCACGCGCGTGGGCCAGGTCGCGTTCGGGATCTGCGCGCTCCTCTTCGGCGGCGCCCATTTCGTCTACATGGACCTCACTGCCCCGCTCGTGCCCCGGTGGCTCCCGCCCTCGCAGGAGTTCTGGGGATACGCGACCGGGATCGGGCACATCGCCGCCGGGCTCGCGATCATGACGGGCGTGAAGGCCCGCCTCGCCGCGATCCTGCTCACGGCCATGTATGCCTCGTTCACCGTGCTCGTGCATGTGCCCATGCTGCTCGCCGATTCCTCCAGCCGCATGAACTGGACCGAGAACGCCATCAATCTCTCGTTGATCGGCGTGGCCTGGGTAGTGGCGGACTCGTTCCCGAAGCGCGAGAATAGGCAGCCGGTCTCGCCCGGTTCATGCTCGGAGGTGGCGTGACAAATTCGTTCATGCCGGCCGTCCTCGCGTTCGCCGCGGCCGCGGCTTTCGCCTCCGATGCCATGCCCATCGTCGACAACGCCTCGGCCGTCGAGGCCGCGAAGCACTACCTCAAGGCGCGCTGCACGCCCGAGACGCCCTGCACCTTCAAGCCCCAGCACGAGGGCAAGCAATGGCGGGTGTGGGTCCAGCTCACCCGCCGCGGTTCGGCCAACGCGGCGCCCCACCCCTATCCGGGCGGCACGCTGATCCTCTATTTCGACGCGAAGGGCAGCCTCCTGCGCCGCCTCGAGGGCGACTAGCCTTAAGCCCCCCTTAAGCAAGGCTGCGCAAACTCTCTCCATCGAGCCTGCAAAGGCCCGTCCAATTCCAAGCGGAGAGAGACCACATGAAAGCCAGGACCCTTGCCGTCGCCCTCGTGGCGGCCGGCATCGTCGGAACCGGAGCGGCGGCGTGGCGCGGACAGATCGAAGCTCCGTTCTCGCAGGCACATGCCAACCCGATGGCAGTTGCAGGCGTCGCAGCTCCGGCCGCCAACCCGGCGGCCACCAGCCTTCCCCTGAACGGCTTCACGGACCTCGTGGCCAAGGCCGGCCCCGCGGTGGTGAACGTGAGCGTGGAAGGCACCACGAAGACCGCGGCCGAGGGGCCGGACCTGGGCAACATGGACCCGGACGACCCGTTCTTCCAGTTCTTCAAGCAGTTCCGCGGGCAGATGCCGCGCGGCGGCCAGAGCGTGCCGATGCGCGGGCTGGGCTCGGGCTTCATCGTGAGCCCCGACGGCTACATCCTCACCAACGCCCACGTGGTCGATCACGCGAGCCACGTGACGGTGCGCCTCACGGACCGGCGCGAATTCACCGCGAAGGTCGTCGGCTCCGACAAGCAGAGCGACGTGGCGCTCCTCAAGATCGACGCGAAGAGCCTTCCCGTCGTGAAGATCGGCAGCTCGCGCGACGCCAAGGTCGGCGAGTGGGTCGTGGCGATCGGATCGCCCTACGGCTTCGAGAACTCCGTGTCCGCGGGCATCGTGAGCGCCAAGTCGCGCTCGCTTCCCGACGCGACCTACGTTCCGTTCATCCAGACCGACGTCGCGGTGAACCCCGGCAACTCCGGCGGCCCGCTCTTCAACCTCGCGGGCGAGGTGATCGGCATCAACTCCCAGATCTACTCGCGCACCGGCGGCTACCAGGGCCTGTCGTTCGCGATCCCCGTCGAGATCGCGATGAAGGTGAAGGACCAGCTCGTGAAGACCGGGCACGTGACGCGCGGGCACCTCGGCGTCGTGGTGCAGGAGGTGAACTCGACCCTCGCGTCCTCGTTCGGCCTCGACCGGCCGCGCGGCGCGCTCGTCGCCTCCGTGGATGACGGCAGCCCCGCGTCCAAGGGCGGCATCGAGGTGGGCGACATCATCCTCAAGTACAACGGGACGCCCATCGATCGCTCGTCGGACCTGCCGCTGATGGTGGCCGACCAGGCGCCGGGCGAGCGCGCGCAGGTGGAAGTGTGGCGCAAGGGCGCGGCGCGCACGCTCACCGTCGCGACGGGCAAGGCGAGCGACGAGAAAGTCGCGTCGAACGACGAGTCGTCCGGCGAGCACGGCCGCCTGGGCCTCGCGGTGCGCCCCCTCACGCGCGAGGAGCGCGGCCAGAACAACGGCCACGGCGGGCTCCTCGTCGAGGAAGTCTCCGGCGCGGCCGAACGCGCCGGCGTCCAGCCCGGTGACCTGATCATCGCGCTGAACGGCACGCCGGTTCGCACGGCCCAGGAACTGCGCGAGCAGGCCGCGAAGGGCGGCAAGCACGTGGCGCTCCTGGTGCAACGCGAAGACCGCCAGCTCTTCGTTCCCATCGAGCTGGGCTGAACGCACGCATGTAGACCTTTCGCAGAAGAGAGGCATCCCATGAAACGAATCCTGCTCTCCGCCGTCCTGGCTTCGGCCTCGACGGCGGTTTTTTCTTCGGTCCCCGATGTTCCCCCGGCGTACCGCGCGTACCTGCCCCCCGAGCAGCACGTGGGCGAGGTCTCCTACATCGCGGGCGGCATTTCGGCGCAGCAGGCCGACGCCATCAAGCGCGCCTCGCAGGACTATCCGCTGGAGCTCGTCTTCCGCCAGACGGTGAACGGCAAGGAGAAGGATCTCTACGACGTGCCCCTGAAGATCACCGATGCCGGCGGCAAGGTGGTCTTCGATGCGCACAGCCCCGGC
>DATBEA010000390.1:0-7855 GCA_036276215.1 Usitatibacter sp. | reverse complement strand
GTCCCAGATGGTCACGCCATTGGCGCGCAGGTACTCGACGTTGGTGCTGCCCTGGAGGAACCACAGCAGCTCGTGCACCACGCTCTTCAGGTGGATCTTCTTCGTGGTGAGGAGCGGGAAGCCCTGGGCCAGGTCGAAGCGCATCTGGTAGCCGAACACCGACAGCGTGCCGGTGCCGGTGCGGTCGTCCTTGCGCGCGCCATGGTCGCGCACGTGTCGAAGGAGGTCGAGGTAGGTCTTCATCCGTGCACGACGATTCTAGCGCGCCTGGAGGGTCCTAGACGCGCTTGCCGAGGATGAGGACGTCGTGCTCCCGGCCGTCCATCTCGCAGATCTTGGGAAGCAGTCCCCAGCGCCCGAAGCCGTGGGCCTCGAAGAGCGTGACGCTCGGCATGTTGTGCGCGAAGACGAAGGCGAGCACGTTGGCGACTCCCAGCCGCGGGCATTCGGCCAGGGCGTGGTCAAGGAGCTTCCGCGCAACGCCCGCGCGGTGGTGCCCGGGATCGACGTAGACGGCGCTCTCGACGGTCTTGCGGTACGCGGGGCGCCCATAGAAGGACCGGAGGCCCAGCCACCCCAGGACGCTGCCCGCATCCTCGTAGACCCACAGGGGCCGCGTCGAGGCGTCGAAGTCCCTGAACCATTCCTCGCGCTGGGCCACGGTCACGGTCTCCGTGTCGGCCGTGGACATGCGCCCGGGAATGGCGGCGTTGTAGATGGCGACGACAGCGGGCAGGTCGGCGGCCGTGGCATGGCGGATCGAAGGCATCGGGGCGTAAGGATAACGCGGACGAAAAAAAAGGGGCCTTGCGGCCCCTTTTGCGGTCTTGCGGAAAACTCGTTGTTATTTGAATGCGTAGCGCAGCGAGACGTACGCGAAGCGGGCGCGCGGATCGTAGTAGTTCGGATCGTAGCCCAGCTGGAACGTCAGCTGCTGGTTGGTGAGCGGCGGGTTGCGGTCGAGCACGTTCTTCACGCCCGCCGTGATGGTGAAGTTGCGGAAGCCCGAGTACGAGCCCTGGATGTCGTAGAGCTCCATCGAGCTCACGCGGCGCGGGTCGTCGTTGATGTCCGTCTGCACGTCCACGTAGCTGGACTGGTACGTCTGGGCGAGGGTCGCGGACCAGGGGCCCGTGTCCCACGAGAACGCGGCGTAATGCTTCCAACGCGGCAGCACGCCCGCCACGACCGCACCCAGCTGGTTCGACACGAAGCCCGAGTAGGAGCCGTCGAGGTTCTGCGAGTCGTTGCGGATGTAGTAGGTGCCGTTCAGGTCGAAGCGCAGGCGCCCCCAGCCGTAACGCGGCCACTTGTAGTGCACTTCCGCGTCCACGCCCTCGATGTGGACGTTGCCCAGGTTGATGTAGGTCTGCTGGATGCCCGTGATGCGGCCCGGCAGGCTCGGCGTGGCCGGATCCGACGGAGCGCGGGTCACGAGGCCGCCGTACTGGCCGAGGTCGCCCAGGATCGTGGAGACCGGCAGGCCGTTGGTGATCGCGTTCTTCAGGCGAAGCTTGAAGTAGTCCGCCGACAGCGAGAGGGCGTTCGTCGGCTCGAACACGATGCCGAACGTGACGTTCTCGCTCTCTTCCGGCTTCAGGCCCGGGTTGCCGCCGAAGATCAACGGGAACTGCGTGTTGCAGTCCAGGCCCGTGTCGTGCGTGACCGGGCAACGGATCGGGTCCGTGGTGCCCGGGGCGGAAACGCCCGAGGTCTGCGGAACGAACAGCTGGTAGAGCGACGGGGCGAGGAAGCCCTGGCCATACGAGCCGCGGAACAGCACGTCGCGGGTCGGCTGCCAGCGCAGGGAGCCCTTCGGGTTGGTGGTGCGGCCGAAGTCGCTGTAGTCGTCGGTGCGGATCGCGAGGTTCGCTTCCAGCGTCTTGAACAGCGGGACGTTCAGCTCGCCGTAGAAGGCGGTGACATCGCGGCTCGCGTGCACGTCGAGGAAGTTGCCGCCGTAGCCGGACACGTCACCCGAAGCGAGCACCGGGTTGTAGTTCTGGTCCAGCTTCTCCTTGCGGTAGTCGGCGCCGAGGGCCAGGGCGAGCGGGCCGTTGGCCATCTGCCAGAGCTCGCTCGAGATCTTGCCGTTGAAGCCTTCGTTGGTCGACTGGCCGTGGAAGGTCTCGCCCACGAAGTTGGTGGCCTTCACCTGCTGCGCGATCGCGTCCGAGTTCGGCCCGAAGAGGTTCACCGTGCCGCCGTTCAGGAGCGGAAGCGCCAGCGAGTAGAGCGGGAAGCCGCCGTTCAGCACTTCCTTGGTCTTGCCCTGGGCGTACGTGTACGAAACGTCGGCATCCCAGTTGCCCCAGGAGCCCTTCACGCCGCCGACCAACTGGTAACCCTCGTTGGTGTCGGTCGTGTCGCGGTTGCCGTTCAGCACCGCGCGGTAGCGCACGTTGAGCGTCTGGCCGTTCACGCCGGCGGCGGTCGCGGCCGCTGTCGGGTAGAAGGGCGAGCCCGGGCTCACCGTGATCGCCGCCGGGATGTCGCCGTTCGGACCGTAGTTGAACAGGTTCGAGATCGGGACCGGCTGGATCACGAAGTGGTTCTCGTTCTTCGAGTACAGGCCCGTGCCGTACGCCTGCCAGTTGTTGGTGATCTGGAACTTGACCGAGCCGAAGAAGTTGGTGTCCTTCGTGTCGGGGACGCTCTCCACGCCGGGGCCCGCGTTCGGGTCGTAGTAGCAGCCGCCGAGGTCGGGGAAGTAGGTCGAGTAGCCGCCGTTGCAGGCGCCCGTGCCGCCCGGGTTGCCGATGCCGCCCGTGGTGATGGTGCCCGGGAAGGTGTTCGACGAAACGCCGATGAGCGCGATGGGCAGGATGAACGACGTGTTCGAGAAGCTGCGCTCCACGTCGAAGAGCGGCTTCTGGTGCTCGTAGGAGGCCGACACGAACACGTTGTAGCGGTTGGTGGCGAGGTCGCCGAAACCGGCCGCCGCGCTGTACTTCTCCTGGGCGCCGCCGCCGGTGCGGGTAGGCTCGCCGTACCAGAGGGTCGCTTCCGCGCCGCGGTAGTCCTGGCGCACGATGAAGTTGATCACGCCCGCGATGGCGTCGGAGCCGTACACCGCCGAGGCGCCGTCCTTCAGGACTTCCACGCGCTCGATGGCGGCGAAGGGGATCACCGCGAGGTTCACGCCCTGTACGCCCTGCACTTCGCCGGCGAATCCGTTGACGCGGTGGCCGTTGATCAGGACCAAGGTGCGCCCGCCTTGCAGGCCGCGCAGGTTGGCCGTCTGGGCCGAGAAGGTCGTCGCGCCGATGGTGCTCTGGATGCCCACGCTGCCCGCGCTCGCGTTCGAGCCGATCAGCTGCAGCAATTCCATCGCGTTGGTGGCACCGCTCTTGTCGATTTCCTCGCGCGTGATCACCGTAACCGGCAACGCGCTTTCGCCTTCCACGCGCTTGATGTTCGAGCCCGTGACCTCGATGCGTTCCTTCGCCGCGGGTTGCGTCGTGGTCTGCGCCATTGCGGGCACGCTCGCGACTGTAGCCGCGAGGCCCGCGCCCATCACCTGCATGAGCGCAATGGAAAGCTTCGTCATTTTCGGATTCATTCTTGAAACCCCCAGGTAGTTTTGAAATATTCGGAATTACAAGGACTTGCGTAGGGAGTAAAGCGTCGGTTTTAGATTCCTTTTTTCAAGCCTGATGACACGAGCGGGATAATAGCGAGGCATCCTCGAATTGACCAACAATTCTTGTTCGAGTGTTGCATTTTCGCAACACTCAAAACCCGGTTTTTAGCTCGGGGACGCCACCCGGGCCCCCGGGACGGAGCGGCGTCCGTATGGGCCTCGCACCCCTATCCGTGCTATCATTCGAAAGTTTCGAAAAAGGGTGGGCCTCGCGCCCATTTTTTGTTTGTGAAACCGGTTTCGGAACGCGAAGCGTGGATCGCCCGGGCTCTCGAGGGGCTCGGATACGAGCTCGTCGACCTCGAATCGTCGCGCTCGGGCCTCTTGAGGATCTTCATCGACTCCCCGCGCGGCATCAGCGTCGAGGACTGCGCCCGCGTGAGCAACCATCTCACGCGCGCGTTCGCCGTCGAGGGCATCGACTACGAGCGCCTCGAGGTCTCGTCGCCGGGGCTGGACCGGCCGCTCAAGCGGCTGGAGGACTACCGCCGTTTCGCGGGACGCGATGCGAGCGTGAAGCTGAAGCTGCCGCGCGACGGGCGCCGGCGCTTCGAGGGGAAGTTGGTCGGCGTGGAAGAGGGCAAGGTCGTCCTCGACGTCGAGGGCACCCGGCAGGAGATCGCGATGGAAGACATAGACCGCGCGAGGCTCGTGCCGGACGTATAGGTACTTGGAGGCCAGGGGTTCATGAGCAAGGATCTGTTGCTGTTGGTCGACGCGCTGTCGCGCGAGAAGAACGTCGCGAAGGACACGGTATTCCTCGCGCTCGAGATGGCGCTCGCCTCGGCCACCAAGAAGCGCTTCAAGGATGAGGTGGACGTGCGCGTGGAGATCGACCGCGAGAGCGGCGAATACCACGCGTTCCGCCGCTGGACCGTCGTGCCCGACGAGGAGCACGAGGAGCCGGCGCACCAGATCGCGATCACCGACGCCGTGGCCGAGAATTCCGACGCCGCGCTGGGCGACGTGATCGAGGAGCCGCTCGAGGCCGAGGTCTTCGGCAGGATCGGCGCGCAGGCGGCCAAGCAGGTGATCCTCCAGAAGATCCGCGACGCCGAGCGCGAGCAGATCCTGAACGACTTCCTCGAGCGCGGCGAGTCGCTCGTGACGGGCACGGTGAAGCGCGCCGAGCGCGGCAACCTCATCGTCGAGTCCGGGCGCGTCGAAGCGCTCCTGCCGCGCGACCAGCTGATCGCCAAGGAAAACCTGCGCGTGGGCGACCGTGTGCGCGCCTACATCGCCAAGATCGACCGCGCGGCGAGGGGTCCCCAGCTGATCCTCTCGCGCATAGCGCCGGAGTTCCTGGTGAAGCTCTTCGAGCTCGAGGTGCCGGAGATCGAGGAGGGCCTCCTCGAGATCAAGGCGGCCGCCCGCGACCCGGGCCTGCGCGCCAAGATCGCGGTGAAGTCCAACGACCCGCGCATCGACCCCGTGGGCACCTGTGTCGGCATGCGCGGCTCGCGCGTGCAGGCGGTGACCCAGGAGCTCGCCGGCGAGCGCGTGGACATCATCTTGTGGTCCCCGGAACCGGCCCAATTTGTCATCAACGCCCTGGCGCCCGCCGACGTGAGCTCCATCGTCGTGGACGAGGAGCGCCACTCGATGGACGTGGTGGTGGAAGAGGACCAGCTGGCGCTCGCGATCGGCAAGGGCGGGCAGAACGTGCGCCTCGCCTCCGAGCTCTCGGGATGGCAGCTCAACATCATGACCACGGAAGAGCGCCAGCAGAAGGCGCAGGCCGAGACCTCGGTCGTGCGCACGCTCTTCATGGAAAAGCTCGACGTGGACGAGGAAGTGGCCGAGATCCTCGTGAAGGAAGGCTTCACCTCGCTCGACGAGGTGGCCTACGTTCCGATCAACGAGATGCTGGAGATCGAGGATTTCGACGAGGAAACCGTGAACGAGCTGCGCCGTCGGGCGAGAAACGCCCTTCTCACGGAAGCGATCAAGAGCGAGGAGACGGTCGAGCACGCCGCCGAGGACCTGCAGAACATGGAGGGGATGGACAACCCCACCGCGCGCCTGCTCGCCTCCAAGGGCATCACGACGATGGATGCGCTCGCCGACCTCGCCACCGACGAGCTCACCGAGATCACCGGCATGGATGCCGAACGCGCCAACAAGCTCATCATGAAGGCGCGGGAACCGTGGTTCAAGGTTGAGGCGCAGGCCTAGGGCCCGCCAGGAGAGCACGCAGCACATGGCAAAGTCGAACGTCACCCAATTCGCCGAGGAGCTGAAGCTCCCGGTCGCGCTTCTCATCGAGCAGCTCCAGGCCGCCGGGGTGAAGAAGAAGGCGGGTGAGGACGCGATCACCGAGCAGGACAAGACGCGTCTCCTCGACTACCTGCGCGAGATGCACGGCAACAAGGACGAGAAGAAGAAGATCACGCTCACGCGCAAGCAGACCACCGAGATCAAGAAGGCCGACGCCACCGGCAAGGCGCGCACCATCCAGATCGAGGTCCGCAAGAAGCGCACCTTCGTGAAGGTGGACAAGGCCGCCGAGGCCCCGCCCGAGCCCGCCAAGCCCGTGGCGCCTCCCGCGCCCATCATCGACGCGAGCGAGGCGAAGAAGCGCGAGGAAGAAGCCAAGCGCCAGGCCGAGCTCGCGGCGCGCCAGGCCGCCGACGCGGAAACGCGCACCAAGCGCGCGGCCGCGGCCAAGAAGAAGGAAGAGGAGACCGCGGCGCCTGCCGCCGCGCCGGCCGTCGAGGGCGAACCCCCGAAGAAGAAGCGCGTCATCCGCAAGAAGGGCGAGGAGCCCGCGACCGAGGCCGAGGCACCCGTGCTGGTCGAGGTGAAGGCCGATGCCGCGAAGGCGCCGGCGCAAGCCCCGGCCGAGGGCGCGCCCACCGCGGCCGCGCCGGAAGGAACGCTGCACCGCCCGGTCCTCAAGCCCGGCGAGAAGGAAGCCAAGGCCGACAAGAAGCCCAAGCGCGCCGCGAAGCCCGCGAGCGCCTGGGTGGACGACGTCGCCCGCCGCCGCGCGATGAAGACGCGCGGGGACGCGAGCGGCGGCCGCGACGGCTGGCGCTCCCGCGGGGGCTCGCGCCACCGCGACGAGGAAGGCGGGACGTCCTTCGCCGCCCCGTCCGAGCCCAAGGTGATCGAGGTGCTTGTCCCCGAGACCATCAGCGTGGGCGACCTCGCCCACAAGATGTCGGTGAAGGCGGCCGAGGTCATCAAGACCATGATGAAGATGGGCACCATGGTCACCATCAACCAGGTCCTCGACCAGGACACGGCGATGATCGTCGTGCAGGAGATGGGCCACCAGGCGAAGCCCGCGAAGCTGGACGACCCCGAGTCGTTCCTCGCCGAGAACGAGGTGCAGGACGAGGCGAAGCTCGAGTCGCGTCCTCCGGTCGTGACCGTCATGGGCCACGTCGACCACGGCAAGACTTCCCTCCTGGACGCGATCCGCAAGGCGCGCGTGGCCTCGGGCGAGGCGGGCGGCATCACCCAGCACATCGGCGCCTACCACGTGGAGACGCCCAAGGGCGTGATCACCTTCCTCGACACGCCGGGCCACGAGGCCTTCACGGCGATGCGCGCGCGCGGCAGCCAGATCACCGACATCGTGGTGCTCGTGGTGGCGGCCGACGATGGCGTGATGCCGCAGACCATCGAGGCCGTCAACCACGCCAAGGCGGCGAAGGTGCCGATCGTGGTCGCGGTGAACAAGATCGACAAGCCCGAAGCGAACCCGCAGCGCGTGAAGCAGGAGCTGCTCTCGCAGGAAGTGGTCGCCGAGGAGTTCGGCGGCGAGGTGCAGTTCGTCGAGGTCTCGGCCAAGACCGGCCAGGGCCTGGACAAGCTCCTCGACGCGATCCAGCTGCAAAGCGAGGTGCTGGAGCTGAAGGCCCCCGTGAATGCGCCGGCCAAGGGCGTCGTGATCGAGTCGCGCCTGGACAAGGGCCGCGGCCCCGTGGCCACGCTCCTCGTGAAGTCCGGGACGCTTCGCAAGGGCGACATCGTGCTCGCGGGCGCCGTGTTCGGGCGCGTGCGCGCGCTGAACGACGAGAACGGGCACCCCGTGAACGACGCGGGCCCCTCGATCCCGATCGAGGTGCAGGGCCTGCAGGACGTGGCCCGCGCGGGCGACGAGGTGATCGTGCTGAACGACGAGAGGAAGGCGCGCGAGATCGCGCTCTTCCGCCAGGGCAAGTTCCGCGACGTGAAGCTCGCCAAGCAGCAGGCGGCCAAGCT
>DATBEA010000389.1:0-6424 GCA_036276215.1 Usitatibacter sp. | reverse complement strand
GGCGAGAAGGCGCTCACCGCGATCGCGCTGGTCTTCTCGCTCTTCAAGCTGAACCCGGCGCCCTTCTGCCTGCTGGACGAGGTGGACGCGCCGCTCGACGATCCCAACACCGAGCGCTTCTGCGAGCTGGTGCGCCAGATGTCCTCGCAGACCCAGTTCCTCTTCATCACCCACAACAAGATCACCATGGAGCTCGCCTCCCAGCTCGTGGGCGTGACCATGCCCGAGCCGGGCGTCTCGAAGGTGGTCGAGGTGGACATCGACTCCGCGATGGAGCTCGCCAGGAAGCAAGCGGCATGAAGACATTCCCGCGCCTCGCGTCTCGCCTCTGGCCATGAGCAGCCTCCAGCTCGGCCTCGTCGCATTCGGCGTCGTGCTGGTGGCGCTGGTGTGGATCTACAACGTGGTCCAGGAGCGCCGCGCACGCGGGAAAGCCGAGAAGGCCTTCGGAAGCCGCCCGCCGGATGCGCTCTTCACCGAGGAAGGCGAGCGGCGCGAGCCCACGCTGGGAGAGCTCTCGGTGATGCCGCCCGAGGACAAGCGGGTTTCCCTCACGGCGCTGGACGAGACCTTCCCGCCCGCTCCCGCCGAGGAGCTCCAGGCGGCCGGCGCGCCTGCCGCGACGGTTTCCAGCCGCGTCGATACGGTCGCGGTGATCCTCGCCGACGACCCGGTCATGAGCGAGCAGCTTCAGCCGCTCCTGGATGCGCTCGAATCGCACCGCACGCCCACGCACGTCGAAGGGATCGTGGACGAGCAATGGCATCCCATCGACACGTCGCCCCGGCGCAGCTGGCGCGAGCTGCGCGTGGGCCTGCAGCTCGCCAACCGTGACGGCGCGGTGCCCGAGGACGAGATCGAGCGCTTCAACCGGACCATCGCCGATTTCGCCGCCACGGTGAACGCGGTGTCGCAGCGCGAGGCGCCGGCGGCCGCGGCCGCGCGCGGGCGCGATCTCGACCAGTTCTGCGCCGACGCCGACGTCGAGGTGGCCGTGAACGTGGTCGGCCAGTTCGGGGCGACCTTCGCCATCCCGAAGGTGAAATCCCTCGCGATGGAGAACGGCGCCTCCGAGACCGCTGCCGGCAACCTGGTGCGCTTCGCCGGCGACGGCTATCCCGCCTTCACGATCCGCCGCATGGACGACGGCCGCGCACCTCCCGGCGCGCACTACTACACCGGCCTCACGTTCGCGCTCGACCTTCCCAACGTCGCCGGTGCGCCGCGCGCCTTCGAGGAGATGGTGCGCGTGGCAACGCTCTTCGCCACCACCCTGGGCGGACAGCTCGTGGACGACAACCGCCGCCCGCTCTCCGACGCGGGCCTCGCGTCCATCCGCCGCTCCGTCGAGAAGATCTCCCACGACATGGAGTCCCACGGCATCCCGGCGGGCAGCGCGCTCGCCCGCCGCGTCTTCTCGTGAATGGGGTCAGACCCCTTTTTCCGCGGGGCAGAAAAAGGGGTCTGACCCCATGAACCTCGCGGAGAAGGCCGAGAAGCTCCGCCGCGCGATCGAGCGGCACAACCGGCTCTACTACAACGAGGCGTCGCCCGAGATCACGGATGCCGAGTACGACCGGCTGTTCCAGGAGCTCGTGCGCCTGGAGACCGAGCATCCCGAGCTCGCCACGCCCGACACGCCGACGCAGCGCGTGGGCTCCAGGCCCAGCGAGGGGTTCGAGGCGGTCGAGCACCGCGTGCCGATGCTCTCGCTCGCCAACGCCTTCGACGAGGAAGACGTCGCCGCCTTCGACCGGCGCTGCCGCGAAGGGCTTGGCGTGGACGAGGTGGAGTATTCCGCCGAGCTCAAGTTCGACGGGCTCGCCGTGACGCTCACGTACGAGGAGGGCCTTTTCGTGCAGGGAGCCACGCGCGGCGACGGGTCCACCGGCGAGGACGTCACCGCGAACCTGCGCACCGTGCGCTCGATCCCGCTGCGCCTGGAGGGCCGGCGCTACCCGAAGCTGATCGAGGTGCGCGGCGAGGTCCTCATGATGAGGAAGGATTTCGAGGCGATGAACCGGCGCCTCGCCGCCGCGAGCGAGAAGACCTACGTGAACCCGCGCAACTCCGCCGCGGGCGCGTTGCGCCAGCTGGACCCGCGGCTTACCGCGCAGCGCCGCCTTTCGTTCTTCGCCTACGGCCTGGGCGCGACGGGCGGCTTCGATGTGCCGGTGACCCATGCGCAGCTCCTGGATTCGCTCGCGAAGCTGGGCTTCCCGGTGGCCGAGGACCGGCGCACGGTGAAGGGCGTGGCGGGGCTGCTCAAGTTCTACGAGGCGATCGGCGCCAAGCGGCCCAGGCTTGCCTACGACATCGATGGCGTGGTCTACAAGGTGAATCGCGTCGCCGACCAGGTGAAGCTGGGCTACGTCTCGCGGGCGCCGCGCTGGGCGATCGCGCACAAGTTTCCCGCCGAGGAGGCCACCACCGAGCTCCTGGGCATCGACCTCCAGGTGGGGCGCACGGGAGCGATCACGCCCGTCGCGCGCCTGGCGCCCGTTTTCGTGGGCGGCACCACGATCGTGAACGCCACGCTCCACAACGAGGACGAAGTCCGCCGCAAGGACGTCTGGAAGGGCGACATCGTCGTCGTGCGTCGCGCGGGCGACGTGATCCCCGAGGTCGCGCGCGTGGCCAAGAAGGGACCGCGCAACGAACCCTTCAAGCTCCCCACCAAATGCCCCGCGTGCGGCTCGGCCGTGGTGCGAAGCGAGGACGAGGCGGTCGCGCGTTGCACCGGCGGGCTCTTCTGTCCCGCGCAGCGCAAGCAAGCCCTCCTGCATTTCGCCTCGCGCCGCGCCATGGACATCGAGGGCCTGGGAGAAAAGCTGGTCGACCAGCTGGTCGAGGCGAGCCTCGTGCGCACGCCCGCCGACCTCTACAAGCTGGGGCTCTCGCAGCTCGCCGAGCTCGAGCGGATGGCCGAGAAATCCGCCACCAACGTCGTCGCCGCCATCGAGAAGAGCAAGGACGCCACGCTCGGGCGCTTCATCTATGCCCTGGGGATCCGCAACGTGGGCGAGGTGACGGCGAAGGACCTCGCGCGCCACTTCGGCAACATCGACGCGTTCGTGGCCGCGAGCGTGGAAGATCTCATGGAGGTGCCCGACGTGGGGCCGATCGTCGCCGAGTCGATCGCGAAGTTCATGTCGCAGCCCCACAACCGCGAGGTGATCGCGCAGCTGGACAGCAGCTTGAGGCTAAAACGCAGCGTGCCCACACGTCCCGCGAAGGACGGCCCCTTCGCAGGTAAAATCGTGGTCCTCACGGGAACGCTCTCGGCGATGACCCGAGACGATGCCAAGGACCGGATCGAATCGGGCGGCGGCAAGGTGACGGGGTCGGTGTCGAAGAAGACCGATTACGTGGTGGCGGGCGAAGAGGCCGGCTCCAAGCTCGACCGCGCGCGCGAGCTGGGCCTGAAGGTCCTCGACGAGAAGCAGTTCCTGAAGCTCCTGGGCGAACAATAGAAAAATGCAGAAAGTCACCAAAGCTGTCTTTCCGGTCGCGGGCCTGGGCACGCGATTCCTTCCCGCCACCAAGGCTTCTCCCAAGGAGATGCTGCCGATCGTGGACAAGCCCCTCATCCAGTACGCGGTGGAGGAGGCGGTCAACGCCGGCATCACGGACCTCATCTTCATCACGGGCCGCGGCAAGCGCGCGATCGAGGACCACTTCGACAAGGCCTACGAGCTCGAGGCCGAGCTGCAGGCCCACGGCAAGAACAAGCTGCTGAAGGAAGTGCGCGGCCTGCTGCCCGACGGCGTGGCCTGCGCCTACGTGCGCCAGGCCGAAGCGCTGGGCCTGGGCCACGCGGTGCTGTGCGCGCGCCACCTGGTGGGCGACGAGCCCTTCGCGGTGATCCTCGCCGACGACCTGATCGATGCGCCGGTTCCGGTCATGAAGCAGATGGTGCAGGTGCATGCGAAGAGCGGCGGGAGCGTGATCGCGGTGCAGAACGTGGGGCGCGAGGACACGGCCTCCTACGGAATCGTTTCCTCGGAGCGCGTGTCCACCGGGCTCTCGCGGATCACCAACATCGTCGAGAAGCCGAAGCCCGAAGAGGCGCCTTCGACGCTGGGCGTGGTGGGCCGCTACATCCTCAGCCCGCGCATCTTCCACTTCCTCGAGAACCTGCGCCCGGGCGCCGGGCGCGAGATCCAGCTCACCGACGCCATCGGGCGGCTCCTTCGCGAGGAGAACGTGAGCGCCTACGAATTCCAGGGCCAGCGCTATGATTGCGGCTCCAAGCTGGGCTACCTCCAGGCCACCGTGAACTTCGCGCTGAAGCACCCCGAGCTCGCGACCGACTTCAAGGCTTTCCTGGGCGGCCTGCACGTGGCCGGGAAAAAGCTGTGAAGGGCCGCGAGGAGGCCATGCGCCTCCTCGAGGAGGCCGAGCCGCTCTTCTCGGCGCAGGAATGCCGCGCGGCCCTCGAGCGCATGGGCCAGGCGATCAGCGCGAAGCTCTCGAACGAGTTCCCGGTGGTCCTCTCCGTGATGGGCGGGGCCGCGATCTTCACCGGGCAGCTCCTGCCGCTCCTGCGATTCCCGCTGGAATTCGGCGCGATCGAGGTCACGCGCTACAACAACGACATCCAGGGTCGCGAGGTCACGTGGCGCCTGCCGCCGCGCGACAACGTCCGCGGGCGGGTGGTGCTCGTCCTGGACGACATCCTGGACGAGGGCATCACGCTCGCCGCGATCCGCATCAAGCTCCTCGAGATGGGCGCACGCCACGTCTACGCCGCGGTCTTCGCCGACAAGCACATCGGCCGCGCGAAGCCGGTGACCGCCGATTTCGTGGGCGTGAGCGTTCCCGACCGCTACGTGTTCGGCTACGGCATGGACGCCTACGGCCTGTGGCGAAACCTGCCCGGCATCTACGCACTCAAGCAAGGCTGACATGATCGCGGTCATCGGAGGCAGCGGCCTCACGCAGCTCCAGAACCTGCAGATCACGCATCGCAAGATCGTGAGGACGCCGTTCGGCGAGCCGGCCGGGCCCATCACCTTCGGCGAGATCAAGGGCCACAAGCTGGTCTTCCTCGCCCGCCACGGCTACGGCCACACGCTGGCGCCCCACGAGATCAACTACCGCGCCAACATGTGGGCGCTCCAGGCGCAGGGCGCGACCGACGTGATCGCCGTGTGCACCGTGGGCGGGATCGCCGCGGGGCTGGGGGCCGGCGCCATCGTCGTTCCGGACCAGGTCATCGACTACACGTGGGGCAGGCCCTCGACCTTCTTCGAAGGCAACGAGCAGCCGGTGGTGCACATCGATTTCACGCATCCCTACGACGAGGGGCTGCGCACGCTCGCCTTGAATTCCGCGAAGGACGCCGGCATCTCCGTGGTGAACGGCGGCACGTACGCCGCCACGCAGGGCCCGCGGCTCGAGTCCAAGGCCGAGATCGACCGCCTCGAGCGCGACGGCGCGACGATGGTGGGGATGACCGGCATGCCGGAAGCGGCGCTGGCCCGGGAGCTCAAGATGACCTACGCCCACATCGCGGTGGTGGTGAACCCGGCGGCGGGCCGCGGGGCAAGCGCCCACTCGGTGTCGCTCGACGACATCGGCCGCGTGATGGAGGAAACGATGGGAAGCGTTCGATCGATCGTTGCGAGGATGGTGGAGCGACATGGCGGTTCGTGACGTCCTGAGGATGGGCCACCCGGTGCTTCGCGAGAAGGCGAAGCCCGTGGAGGACGTGGGCTCCGACGAGCTGAAGCAGCTCGTCCTGGACATGAAGGAGACCATGGCCTTCAAGAACGGGGCGGGGCTTGCCGCGCCGCAGATCGGCGTCTCCCAGCGGGTCGTGATCTTCGGCGTGGATGCGAACCCCCGCTATCCCGATGCGGAGCCGGTGCCCTTCACGGTGCTGGTGAATCCCAAGCTCGTGATGCTCACGCGCGAGGTCGAAGAGGATTGGGAAGGCTGCCTGTCGGTGCCCGGCATGCGCGGCGTGGTGCCGCGCTTCGCGCGCATCCGCTACCGCGGTGTCGATCTCGAGGGCAGGCCGATCGACCGCGAGGCCGATGGCTTCCATGCGCGCGTCGTCCAGCACGCGTGCGACCACCTGATCGGCAAGCTCTATCCGATGCGGATTCGCGACTTCAGCCGCTTCGGCTTCACGAGCGTGCTCTTTCCCGACCTCGATGCAGAGGTCGACGACTGAGCGTCGCGCAGTACTTCACGCTCCTCGGCGAAGCGATGCGTCCCGGCTGTAAAGGAACGTGTTCCCGACCGGTCCGGTCGGCCATCGGCGACGCGGCTGCGTTGAATCGGGGCGGGCAGCGGCGAGCGCGTTGCCGTGCGCACAGGAGATCGAAATGACCTCATCGGAACGCAGCCGCGGCCAGGCGATCGGCCTCCAGTCCCGAACCCGGGTGTGGATCGTCGTGCTCACCGCGATCGTCGG